>ONKP01000041.1:0-14027 GCA_900318405.1 uncultured Eubacteriales bacterium
CCATGTGTTCCGTGGCTCTTGCAGTGTACGAATTGTAACTCCAGTTTGCCTGCGTAACGAACGAAGCCCCGCTGCAGAACAGCGGGGCAGGCATCATACTTCAAATGTTCATCGTCCCCGGCAGCCGCCGGAAACGCTTACTTTCCATTGATATCCGTGTACTGACGCACATAGCTCTCATCATCGGCATTGTAGTACCCGATCTGAGATTCTGTTGCGTAGTGCAGTCCTAGCTTTGAAAGTGCCGTCTGTCTGACATCATCCATAGAGACAGAAGCAATTGTCGACCTGTAAAGTGCGTCATTGTCCTCTGTAAGCTGGCTCAGTGTGCTCTGCATGGACGCTATGGTCTCGTTCTGCGTAATGAGCGCTGATCTGAGCTGCAGATAATGAACGCAAAAATAAACGGATGCGATACATACTGCTGTCAGAAAAAAGATATATCCGATACCAAAGCTCTTTGCTCTCCGCCTGTTCTCAAGCGTTTTGCGGCTGACGCTGCGGTTTTTCTTTCTTCTGCGGTTTTCTGTTTCCTGTTCTTCCAGCTCTCTTACAGCTGTGCCGTCCACATAATAGCGGGCGTAATTTCCATTCTGCTGCTGTTCGCGCGTTCCCTGACGGGTTCCTGTCCCCCGGGGCCGCGTATTTCCTGTCACTCCCCTGTTGATTGATCCTGTTCTTCGTTCCGCACTGTATGAATTTACCCTTTGGTGTCCTCCCCGGACATTTCGAGTCTGTTTTCGTGATGCCATCTATCGCTGCCTCCTGGGATGCAGTCCGTATTTTCGCTCGAAGACGCGCAGCTTGGCACTCTTCGACCGCGGATTTGCTTCCATTTCCTCCTGCGAAGGGATAATCGGTTTTCTGGTGATCACATCTCCCGTCGGTATCCGTCCGCATACGCAGACCGGAAACTGTGGCGGACAGATGCACGGATCATCATTTCTTCTGAACGTGTCCTTGACAATGCGGTCTTCCAGCGAATGAAAAGTAATCACGCAGATGCGGCCGCCGTCCGTCAGATGTCCGATCATCGTGTCCAGTGAATCTTTCAGAGCGTCCAGTTCTCCATTTACCTCGATCCGGATCGCCTGAAATGTGCGCTTTGCGGGATGTCCTCCTGACGCTCTCGCCCTCGCGGGTATCGATGCCTTTACGATCTCGGCGAGCTCCCCAGTCGTCTCGATCGGTTTCTTTTCTCTCTCCAGACAGATGTTTCTGGCAATGTTTCCGGCAAATTTTTCTTCGCCGTAATCCCGTATCACACGAAAAAGCTCTTCTTTGCCGTAGTTATTTACGACGTCGTATGCGGAAAGCGCCTGTCTCTGATCCATTCTCATGTCCAGTGGCGCGTCCGTCCGGTAGGTAAACCCACGGCCGGCATCATCGAGCTGATGTGACGAAACGCCCAGATCCAGAAGGATCCCGTCAACTTTTTCGATGCCGATCTCTCCCAGCATGTCGAACATATTCCGATAGTTGCCGCGCAGTATCGTTACACGATCCTTGTAGCTGGCAAGACGATGTTCTGCCGCTTCTATCGCTTCTCCATCCTGGTCGATACCGATCAGTCTTCCATGATCGTTCAGTCTTCTGCAAATTTCCAGAGAGTGTCCGGCGCCGCCCAGCGTGCCGTCCACATAGATTCCATCCGCACGTATCTTCAGCTGTTCGATTGTTTCCGAAAGCAGCACTGACTTATGACTGAATTCCATATGCTCCTGCCTCAGACCTCAAAATATTGTCAGAAAGTAATTCCGAGATCCTGCAGTCCCTTCGCAATGTTATCCATATCGGTGTAGTTCGTGCTCTCGGTCCATCTCTCCTTGCTCCAGACTTCGATGCGATGCAGGTTCCCGGCCAGTATCACATCTTTAACCAGATTCGCATATTCCCGGAGGCTCTGCGGCACGAGAATTCTCCCCTGCTTATCCAGTTCACACTCTGTAGCACCGCTCACGAAGAAACGGGTGAAAGTTCTGGCGTCTTTGCTCGTAAGTGGCAATGCGGCAAGTTTCTGTTCAAATTCAGTCCATGCATCCTGCGGAAAAATAAACAGACATCCGTCCATTCCCCTTGTCAGATAGAACTTATCTCCCAGTTCCTCTCTGAATCTGGACGGAATAATCAGTCGTCCTTTCGCATCGATTGTATGTCCATACTCTCCAGTGAACATAAACCTTACCTTTCAGCTGACCGGTGAAGCTGATGGACAGCCACTCTCCCCAGACTGTTGTCCCACTCAACTCCACTTTTCACCACTTCTCACCACTTATGTGACAATCTTATCCCCTGAACCATCAAAAAGCAACCCCTTTTGCCGTTTTCAGGGCAAAAAAAAACGGCCCCGGAAGGGCCGTCAAAATATAGTAGTTATGCGGTTTTCAGGCACATGATGTAGACTTTTGGTGCCGTGGTGGGACGCTGTCCCACTGAGAGTCCAAAACCACGCGTCAGCGTGCCGCTCAGGTGGGGAAAACAGATGAATTTTCGGCGCAGCGGTGGTTGCGGGTTGGAGGCATCTGTATTTCTGTACATTTCACAAGCTATGATACAGGTGTCACAAGTATGATAACCGGATGTCAATAAGTCATTCACCCACTTTTGCACAAGTGCAACGTGGGTGATGACTTTTGACACTGTTATCAAGCTATGAGATGATCATGGCATTCTCGCCTGCCGTCTCGTAGATGTCGGCGAACGCATCCCAGTCACGGGTGACGATACCCGAGAGCGGATCGCTCACCAGCACTGTTCCGTTCGTCCGGTCGTACCCGCAAAGTACCACGCAGTGCTCGGTGTTGTACCAGCGGTAGGTCTTTCCCTCATAGGTCAAATTGTTCCCCGTAAAGCTCACGGAGCTCATGTACATCGTCGTCCAGAGCACCACCGGTATTCCCTCGTCGATGTAAGAAAGCAGATCATCAAAATCCGTACCGGTTATATCCGCCGCCGTATAACTGCTGTTCTGGTCTTCCAGAAAGGCATTGGCTGTATCAGTGAGGCCGGGGGCAAAAATACCGCTGCCGTGTGACGTAAACGGATTCCCAACATAGGAGCTGGCAAAATTTGTGCCCGTGATCAGATAGTCATCGGCGATCGTCGTCTTGTCCAGATCAAAGCCCAGGCTGTTCAGGGCGATGGTCAGCGCCACCGATTCACATCCGGTAGGCAGTTCCGGATTCTGCAGCATCTCCGGTACTTCCACGAAAGCACTGTCCCTGAGCCAGAGCGTGAAGGCCGCTGTTCCGATGGACGCCGCATTGTCTGAAATTTCCTGACTCCGCAGAGCGGAAGAACCCGTGCCGTCAGAAGTGTCACTCTGTGTACCGGGAAGTTCCCCGCTGTCTGAAGAGCTGTCGTTCTGTATGCCTGTATTGTCCGACGCCGATGACCCGACATAGGCTTCTACGGTATACGTGCCGCCGTCATCAAGATCAGAAGCCGACACGCTGGCCATCCAGACGCCGTCGCTGATCTCTTCGGCATCCACAACGGTTTCTCCATTATTCTGCTTAAGATCAACCGGGCTCAGAAAATTCGAATCAGTTTCCGCATAAGTTTCCGAATTTCCATTGCTTGTATTATCGGAAATATCCGTAAAAGTACTGCTGTTTTCTGCATTTGTTTCTTCTGTATTGTTCAGTCTTCTTATAGCAATCGTTTCCGTTTTCGTTTCGACATTTTCTTCTTCGGTTTCTTCAGTATCGGAAGTTGAAGCGCTCTGTGATGTGACAGTATCTGAAGATGCCCGGTTGTCTTTTTCTGTGCTGCGTTTCGTAAGCACTGCGCCCTGATTCGGCGTCGCAGAAGTGTCCTCATCATCCTGTGCCTCTCTGAGCGTCAGCAGGAACTGCACCTCTGATGCATCCGATCCGTCTTCCAGCGTCGGATTCACCACATAGATCTCCGCGTTGCCGTACCCGTCCTCCGGCACCGCCGCATACAGGAAATTCTGCAGATCGACGGAGACATCCGTCTCAGCAAGCTGAGTCTCATCATCTCCGGCTTTCAGCAGAACGTCCACATGATAGCTGCCTGTACCAAAGCCGAAATCAGCCATATCGCACACTGCCTTGTATGAGCCATCTGTGTTGCTTTCCGCCTCATAATCTCTGTAAGCATCCGTATCATCTCCGAAGCTGACACGGAAGACAACAGAAATGTCGTCCTGGTTCACATCCGTATCGGAAAAATATCCCGCTGCTGCCGCCCCCGTCGGAACATTGACGGCCATCACGGTAAAGGTTCCGTTCACATCATCGACATCGCCGGGCACAGCTTCGGGCTTTGCCTCGGTTACCGGTGCCATCGTCGGATATTCATCTGTCGTCCCTTCTGTCGCCGTCAGGGAAGTATCTCCATCGACGGTATTCTGTCCGGAAAACAGCGACAGAAATGTGTCAAAAAATTTTTCCAGCGTCGAACCGATTGAGGAAATGGCCGATGCCACGACAGGCTCTTCCGACCCGGTATCTGCCGCTGCCGGAACCGTCCCATTCGCCAGCAGTGAAAAAACCAGTGCCAGGCTGAGCAGGGTCCTTCGTATTTTTCCGGGATGTCTGAAATTTCTGTCGTTCATATGCTTATATTTCATCTGTATTTACTCCGTCACAGCTTCTCCGTCACAGCCTTCCGGACCGCGGGAGTTTATGCAGTGATCTATGCAGTGGTATGTGATCTGCTGCCGGTTATTTTTACAGCAGAACCTTAAATCACCTTTAAACGCCGGCCGTAATGCAGCCCGATAAACACTGTATAAGAAGTCCGCGCTACGAGCGAGAGGTGCTTCGCGTCATCTGTTAAATGTCACGCAGGGCCGCAGTGATCATCGCACCGATGACGGATCCAGCGCATCGCGCAGCGCATCGCCGACAAAGTTCACGCTGACGACAAGTACGATGATCAGGAGACCCGGGCTTACCCAGAGCCACGGCATCGTCGTCAGCACCGTCACCGATTCAGCGCCGTTCAGCATATTGCCGAGGCTGGCCATCGGGGGCTGAATGCCGAGTCCGAGGAAGCTTAGCGCCGCCTCATCGAGAATTGACGTTGCCATAACCGTCGTGGCAAAAACGAGAATGTCTCCCATGACGTTCGGCAGGATATCGGAAAACATGATATAGCTTTTTGTCATGCCGGCGATCCGGCTGCCCTGCACGAATTCTCTCTCCTTCAGCGACAGCACATCACCGCGCACCAGCCTTGCCACGCCCGGCCAGTCCACAAATCCAAGGATCAGGATGATGCTGTTCAGGCCCGGTTTAAAAATAACGCTGGCGACGAGGATCAGAAGGATATACGGAAAGCTCATCACCATATCGGTAATACGCATGATGATCTGATCCACAGCACCGCCCACATAGCCGGCCAGAAGACCGAGCAGGACACCGATCACCGTTGAGATCAGAGTTGCCGCCACACCGACAAGAAGTGATGTCCGCGTGCCGTACAGCAGTCTTGACAGCACATCTCTTCCGATCTGATCCGTGCCGAGCCAGTGTGCCGCGGAAGGTGCCGCGGAAAACTCCGGATTGATGGCATCCGGCGCATACGGAGCGATCACAGGTGCCAGAATGGCGAGTGCGGCAATGACCACGACGACCCAGAAGCTGATGACGCCGGCCTTATGATAGCGGAAGCGCCGGATCACCGATTTCAGATAACTCTCTTCCATGATCAGACCGCCCCCTTTCCGCCCAGACGAACCGTCGGATCAACGACCGCGTAAAGAATATCCGTCACCAGATTGGCCACCAGAACCACGACGGCAGACAGGAGACATACGGCCATGATCACCGGGTAATCCCTTGTCAGCACCGCATTCATGGTCAGAAGTCCCAGTCCCGGCCAGGAAAAGACCTGCTCGATGATGATCGACCCGCCGAAAAGACCGGGAATCTCCATACCGATGACCGTGAGGATCGGGATCAGGGCATTTTTAAAAGCATGCTTCCATATCACTCTGCGCTGCCCGATGCCGCGCGCCTGCGCCGTCCGCAGGTAATCCTTGTTCAGGATCTCCAGCATGGCAGAACGGATATACCGGATATTCCTTCCGGCCATACTGACGGCGAGCGTGATGCAGGGCATGATCAGGTACCGGATGTCGACGCCTGTTCCCTCCGTCCCGAGTTGCCGCATGCCATTGGACGGAAGCCATCCGAGCTTCACTGAAAACAGGTAGATCAGCACAAGAGCCAGGAAAAATCCCGGGATACTCTGTCCGAGAAACGAGAGTGTCACGACCACGTAATCGCTCGTTTTGTGCGTATGCGTGGCACTGTAGATGCCGCCAGCGACAGCGATGATCAGGCTGAGGATCAGCGCTGATACCGTGAGGATCAGCGTCGGTCCGAGATGACTGATGATCTTGTTGCTTACCGGCAGATAATCCGTATAGGAATAACCGAAATCCCCGTGCAGTACTGCGCCGAGCCAGTTGAAATACTGCACGATGACAGGCTTGTCGAGTCCCATGCTCTCCGCCCTGCGCGCCAGCATGGCGTCGGAGACCTTCGGTCCGCCGCTCATCAGCTCGATCGGGTTTCCGATCAGGCTCATGATGGCAAAATCAATGATCGTAATACCAAACAGAACGATCAGTGCGATCAGCACTCTTTTCAAAATGTATTTAGCCATCACAGTTCCCCCGCCGCATAAAAGCACGCCGCCAAATGTTCCGTCAGTCCTTTCCCATCCTGACCTGCAGATGCGATCAGTTTCAATTCAGGTTCCGTCTGCCTGCATTTGTCCTCTGCAAACGGACACCGCGATGCAAAGCGGCATCCCTGCGGCAGATTGACTGCCGACGGAACTTCACCCGACGGAATGGCGTTCGGATCATTGGGCTTTGAAGGATCTGCGATGGGAACGGCGGAGATCAGTGCCTTCGTATACGGATGCGCCGGGTGACTGAAAACTCCCCGCCCGGGGCCGGTCTCCACGATCTTCCCCAGATACATGACGGAGATCCTGTGACTGATATAGTGGACGGCACCGAGACCGTGCGCGATAAACAGATAGGAAACACCGAGTTCGTCCTGCAGATCTTTCATCAGATTAAGGATCTGCGCCTGAATCGACATGTCCAGTGCCGATACCGGTTCATCACAGATGATCAGACTGGGATTCAGCGACAGCGCCTTGGCGATGGCAATTCTCTGACGCTGCCCGCCCGAAAACTCATTCGGGTAACGTCTTTTTGCATTCTCAGGCAAACCGACCATCTCCAGCAGCTCGTCAATGCGTGCCGCCACGTGCTCCCTGTCAGCGATTTTGTGATAGAGCATCGGCTCTGAGAGGATATCGTAGATTCTTTTTCTCGGATTCAGTGAAGCGTAGGAATCCTGAAAGATCATCTGGATCTGCGTCCGGATGCTTTTCTTCTCTTCCCGACTCATACGGTAAAGATCTTTTCCCCGGTAAAATACAGTCCCCTCCGTCGGCTCTTCGATCCCGGCAATGAGACGTCCGGTTGTCGACTTGCCGCAGCCGGATTCACCGACCAGCCCGAATGTCTCCCCCGGCCAGATGTCGAAATCTATGCCATCTACCGCGTGCACATAACCGGGTCTGGCGAAAAGTTTCGGGCTTTCTTCCTTATATAATCTGCGCAGTCCCCTGACAGAGAGCAGCGGCTGCTGTTTTTCTTTGCTTTGCGATGCCGGCTTCCCTTCCGGAGGCTCCTGTCCCTTTACTTCCTGTTTTTCAGTCAATGTATTCCTCCTGCCATGTCGCCCAGAAGATCATGGCATATTTCCTGTTTGCAAATATTACTGCACACTGTTCTACATTAATCACAATACTACAAGCAGCACCGCATACTGTATAAGTATACGTGCTGCTTCGCACTTCGTGCTCTCGGACTTATACAATAAACACCCATATCATAAGTAGTGTCACAGTTTCTCATCCTGCCGTCACCCTGTCCGACATCACAGTTGTGTCGCCGGCGCGCCAGCACCTGACGAAATGCTGTGCATCCAGCTCACGAAATGCCTGTGGTTCGCCGCAGGCTTCCGTCGCATAAGGACAGCGGTCGCGGAAACGGCATCCCCGGATCTCATCATACTGCTGCGGTACCGTACCGCGAATTGATGCGAGCCGCCTGTCTTCACTGTCATCGATGCCCGGTGCCGCAGCCAGCAGTGCCTGCGTATACGGATGCATTGGACGGCTGAACAGTGCCCGCACGGGTGCCTCCTCAATGATCTGCCCCGCATACATGACCATCACGCGATCGGCATTCTGCGCCACGAGTCCGATGTCATGGGTGATCAGCAGCACGGACATGTGAAGCTCCTGACGCGCCTTCCGGATCACCTGCATAATCTGTGCCTGAATCGTCACATCCAGCGCCGTCGTCGGCTCATCGGCGATCATCAGTTCCGGCCCGCAGGCGAGTGCCATGGCGATCATCACGCGCTGCCGCATGCCGCCGGACATTTCGTGCGGATATTTTTTCATGGCCTGCGCCGGATCGGGGATCCCCATTCTGCCGAGGATCTCCGTGCCGCGCTTTTCCGCTTCCGCGCGTGAGATATGCTCATGCGCCCGGATCTGTTCCGTCAGCTGATTTCCGACAGTAAAAACAGGGTTAAGACCTGCCAGCGCATCCTGAAACACCATCGTCAGGTCCTTGCCCCGAATCTGATCAAGTTCGCGCGGCTTCAGCTTCAGCAGATCCCTGCCTTCAAAAATAATCCGGCCCTTCTCTGCATTTCCGTTCTTCGGGAGCAGTCCCATCACGGCCATGCTCGTCACGCTTTTTCCGCATCCGGATTCCCCGACAACGCCGAGCATCTCGTTGCGGTCCACGTGAAAGCTGATATCATCCGTCACCGTCCGCTTACCGAAATCCGTCTGAAAAACCACACGCAGATCCTGTACATCCAATATCCTGTCATCCATTGCTACGCCTCTCCGGCTGCCACCATTTCTCTGTCCGCGAATAACAGTCAGAACGTGCTTCACGGATTTCGTCCCGTTGACACGCATTTGACCCACCTCGTCACACGATAACCATACATGACACAGATGTCATAAGTATGATAAAGGCTGACTGCCCGCGTATAAAACGTAAGGGAGCGCATAACTCACGTCTGCGCTCCCCAACACATCTTATCTATTCTATGCAATTTCCGTACTGCCGTCCAGTATACAACAGGGCTGAAAATGAATTTAGTGAATTATGACAAAAAAGCCAGTGAAAAGCCCGCTGCCATGCACATTTTTCAGGACATCATTTCCCAGTCCCGGCTATCCATTGATCAGGATACAATCTTCCAGTCCTGGATATTGTCGAAGGCACCGTAGAACGTCATCTTTGCTCCGTCCACGCGGTTGCTCACAACGCCCAGATTGCTCAGGAAGTACATCGGGAATACCGGTGTATCGGCGATGACCTGTTCGTCGATCTTGTTGTAAAGCGTCTTCAGCTCATTTTCGTCCGTTGTCTCCTGCGTCTGATCAAGCCAGCTGCTGATATCGTCATTGACATATCCGCCGGACCAGCTGGAATCCGGTACGTTGATCAGGCTGTTCTCATCTGCCCAGTAGTCGTTCGGTGTGATCGTGTACTGCACGGAGAACATATCCTCGTCGTCAGATCCCGCGATCTGTCCGGTCAGCGTATCAAAATCAACGGTGTTGATCTTGCAGGTGATGCCTACCTGTGCCAGATACTGCTGAACAAGCTGTGCTGCCTGTACCGCAATAGTATCATTGGAGCTCACGTAATACTGGAGTGTCTGGGAGCTGTCCCATCCGGCTTCCTGCAGAAGTTCCTTCGCCTTGTCCGGATCATAGGTGATCTTCGTCTTGTCCGCATTGTAATACGGGCTCTCAGAGCAGATGAATCCGTCTGTCACCTCACCATGGCCCTTCAGCAGCTGCTGTACGATCGTGTCACGGTCAATGGCGTAAACAACGGCCTGACGTACTCTCGCGTCTGTCACCTTGCTCGTGTTGAAAAATGTCATCTGGTTGGTGATCGGCTTGGTGTACTCCACATCAAATCCCTCGAGCTTCTCCACCGCATCGCGGTCCTCTGCCGGAATCGAGCAGGAAGGATGTACCATATCCAGCTCACCGGACTGCAGTCCGGAAAGGATCTCCGAACCGTCCATAATGCGGAAGTTCACCTTTTTGATCGAAGGCGCACCGAGGAAGTAGTTGTCATTCGCTGTATAGGACACATAATGTGAGAAATCATAGTCGGTCACAAAATATGCGCCGGAAACCACATCCGGCTTCTCAAACCAGCTGCTTGTGAGAAGCTGGTCATCCGGTGTATCCTCCAGTGCGTGCTTCGGAAGGATGCAGAGCCATGTGATGCAGTTATTCAGAAGCGTCTTCAGATTCATATGATCCTTGACCTTCAGCTGCACGGTCTTGTCATCGACTGCCTTGATGCCCTCGACATCCTCCGCGCCTTCCGGTGAGGTTCCGTCATCATTGATGCCGACAAAAGGTGTGAAATCGAAGTTCGGGTTGGCCACAGCCGGGCTCGTGAACTTCATCATCGTCCATACCACATCATCGGCCGTCACCGGCTCTCCGTCTGACCATTTGGCATCGTCGCGGATCTTGATTATGAACGTCTGGTTGTCATCCGTTGTAATGCTCTCAGCCAGCAGATAGTCCACATCATAATTATCATTGGTCTGCACCAGCGGAAGGAACTCCATGCTCGTCGCATACAGGTTGATGAAATTCCAGTTCATGTTCAGCGGATTCAGCGTTCCGACGGTATCGGTAAAAGCAATGTTGATGATATCGTCTCCGGTCTCAATGTTCGCAGCAGACGTCGATGAAACCGCTTCTGAAGTACTGCCAGCTGCCGATGTGGCTGTCGTCGTTCCCGTACTGCTGCCGCAGGCGGACAGTCCAAGCGCCATAACGGCAGCCAGAGCAGCCGACGTAATTTTTGCCATACGCTTTCTTATCATTTTTCCTCCTTCTGCAGTCCTGTCTGAAGAACTGCTCCCCGGGCCCGCATTTACTGCGAGCTGAAATTTGGTCCCTTGCCCTCTTTATAAAACAACATGGCTGTGCGGTCCTCTTCCCTGCAGAAAGCGTAATCACACATATCCACACAGTCCATGATGCTTCTGGAAATTTTCCGGTTCATCTCACGTGGCCGGTCCTCGACCCTGATGATCCCCTTCTTGCCGAAATCAATATCCCAGTAATACGGATCAAACACGTGTACATATTCACCATCGATCCCCGTCAGCGTGACATAATGTTCACATTCGAGAATACACTTGACCACGGCAGCCCCTCCCTGTTCCAGGCAGCTGATGAGGGGTGAATCCTTTTTCAGACTCACATCTTTGTCCGTATAAAATTCACAGTGCATCGGATAGCCCGTCCGGATCTGATAGCGGTCAAACCACTCCGTGAGATGGCGGAGCGCCGACGGCGATGTCCCCATCCTGCCGGGCATGCCGAGGTCATTCACGTCATCCAGCGTATACTGATAGATTGTCTTCACAAATTCCGGAGGAACCTCCTCCGTCGGAAAAAGAAATGACACGGCATTCAGGATCGCGGTTGGGCCGCAGTCGAATTCCGTAGCCTGATAACGAAGAGGTGTGTGCATGTCGTTATCCTCCGTCCTTATTTCAATATTTCCTACCGGAAAACTAGAATTTAAAAGAAATTAAGCAAAGGATAGCACATCTGCGTGAAATGTCAATAATAAATTACAGGTACTTCTGTCCGCCTGTCATTTAGTCCTCCCTGCCTGCCGTACCGGCGAGGACGCGCTGGAGGACGGTGTCGTGCGCCTGCAGCTCGATGCTGTCGTCGATGGGCGCAAGAGTCGGCCGGTTTCCTGTCCTGCGGCCGATGGCTGTAGCGATCAGTTCGTCGCAGAACGCGGGATTTTTGGGAAGGACCGGGCCATGGCTGTAGGAACCGTAAACGTTGAGATAGCGGCAGCCCTCTGTGCCGTCTGTGCCGTTGTTGCCGTAGCCTTTGAGGACGTGGCCGAGCGAACTGACGCCGCTGCCGAGGTATGTGCGGCCGCTGTGATTCTCGAATCCGACAACTGTACTGCCACCGGATGACTGCTCCAGCTCAAAGGCGTAGTTCCCGATCATCCTTGTATCGCCGCCTTTTGTATAGAAATCCACGGCGCCGAGGAATTCACATTTTATACCATCATGAGTCTCGTAGTAATTACCCATCATCTGGTAGCCGCCGCAGATGCAGAGGAATACCTTTCCGTCTTTGACAGCCGAGCGGATGCTGTCCCCTTTGCCCGTACCGAGGTCCTGCAGGAGTACTTCCTGTTCAAAATCCTGACCTCCTCCTATAAAGAAGAGATCGTAGGCAGTCAGGTCATCTGTATCACCGATACCCACGCGCGTGACCTCCGCCTGCATGCCGCGCCATTCCAGACGGCGTTCCAGACAGCGGATATTTCCCCGGTCTCCATATAAGTTCAGCACCTCCGGATAGAGGTGACAGATTTTCAGCTTTTCCATGATATTTTCTCCTGTATCAGCCCTGCCAGAAAGCGCCCTTACCTGTAATGGTGCTCAGATCAGCACGCAGGGAGAGCATAGCCGTATAATTAGGAAGAACAAAAACAGGCAGGCTGCTCTGTTTCATCCTGTCGATCAGTTCGCTGTTTGTTCTGACGATCTCAGCCGGACGGTTTCCGAGGCCTGCGTATTTCAGACGCAGCAGCATATCCTCCGCGCGGTCGCCGGTTACCATCACGCTGACCATATGCGGATCCCCGCAGACAGATTCAAAATCGGCGTCCCATATCCAGGAGATATCATGTCCGTCTGCCGTCCGGTCGTTCAGGCAGAAAACCGCCGTATAATCTTCACCGGTGCCTGCAATGTAGGCCAGTGCCTGGTTGCATCCGGCAGGATTTTTTACAAGGATCATCTGCACATGCGTTCCGTCCAGATCAAAGGTCTCCATACGTCCAAAGCTGCTGTGCACATCTGCCAGCCCGCGGAAAATCTCCTGCCTGTCAAAACCGGCCGCTGTGTAGGCAGCCACAGCGCCCGCCGCATTGTAAATATTGTAGACAGCGGGAAGTCCCACATGCACGTTGCAGATATCGCTGCCGATCCGCATCTGCACATCGCTGCCGGCCATCGCTGTTTTTTCGATGGCTGTCACAGCCACGTCCGTCGCCGGGCGGCTGTAGCCGCACTTCGGACAGTGAAAGCCACCCAGATGTGCATACGTGTGATAGGTGTATTCATATTCTGCACCGCAGCGGATGCAGTAACGTGCGTCGGAAATCTCCGCTTCCTTCTGATCACCGACCGGCACATCGATACCGTAATAGACGACGCGGTTCGGCACATGGTCCGCCAGCGATACAACCAGCGAGTCGTCTGCATTCAGACAGAGAATGGCATCGGGGCAGGCTTCAATTCCTTTTCTGATTTCGTCTCTCGTGTGCATGACCTCGCCGTACCGGTCGAGCTGATCGCGGAACAGATTGGTCACGAGGATCACGCGGGGGTGTATTTTCGGCACGACCTGCTTCAGTGCCGACTCGTCACACTCGATCACCGCGTAATGCTGTTTCGGTCTGCCACCGGCGGTCGCATGGGACGTGAATTCCGCCGTTACGCCGGGCAGCAGATTCGCGCCCGACTTATTGGCCAGCGTGTCATGGCCCGAAGCCGTGAGCGCATGCTCGATCATATTGGATGTGGTTGTTTTTCCATTCGTGCCGGTCACTACAATGATATCCATGCCGGCTGACACGGTCTCCAGAATATTGCTGTCAACCTTCATCGCCAGCTTCCCCGGCGTCGTCGTCCCGCCCCTGTGCAGCAGGCGGAGCGCGCCGCGGGCAGCCTTGCAGATGCCGACGGCGGCAGCAGTACGCAGTTTATTGCTCATAGAAACTCTCCTGAAAAAATATACTCTCCGGCGCATCGCCGGTTCCTTTTTACGAACAGAACGATTATACGCTTATCCTGTCGCGGGGCGCAAGTAAAGAGGAGTATTTATCCACTTCAGCAGAATACAGATACCTC
>ONKP01000041.1:14045-19336 GCA_900318405.1 uncultured Eubacteriales bacterium
CTCTGGGCTTTCCGGACACATTGTTCTATCGCTATATCTTGCATTGCTCATGCGCAGTGTGTAAAATAGTTAAAACATATCACTTTAATAGTATTTACGGGAGCTGCCTATGGAAATTGAACGAAAATGGATGGTCAGCGGCTGGCCGGAGGCTGATCTTCCGCTGATCCGGGAGCAGTTCATGCGGCAGGGTTACATCAGTGTCGAACCCACCGTACGGATTCGCGAAGAGGCCGTCAGCGGCGGAGATACCAGCTATATTCTGTGTTTTAAATCGCATGGTCTTGTGGCGCGAAAAGAGATCGAGCTTGCCATTCCCAGAGAAAAATTTGACGAGCTGGAGGACCTGGTCGGTCTCCCGCTCATCCCCAAGACACGACGCGATTACCGTCTGCCGGACGGACTCCGGCTTGAGGTAAATCATGTGGACGCCGGTACTGACACGGAATTCTGGTACGCCGAAGTGGAATTCCCGGACATGGCATCCGAGGAAAACTGGAAACCTGCATCGGTCGGCCTCGAACATTATCTGAACGATGAGGTAACAAAGAAACCGGGACAGTCCATGGGCGCCTACTGGGTGCAGACAAGGCTGCATCGCTCTGCCGGGCAGTCATAAAAGTTTCAAAAATCATCACCTGCGTTGCACTTGTGCAGAAGTGGGTGAATGGCTAATGGATTCGGTTATCATACTTATGACACCTATATCATGTAATTCATCAACCAGGCTGTGTACATACAACATATGGCAAACAAAGGAAATGAGGTGGGAGAAATGGGAGAGGAAACAGTAAAAGCCGCGCAGACGGAAAATCCGGCCGCCGGCGAAGAGAAGAAAAAGAAGTTCAACATCACACTATGGATCACGATCGGCCTTCTTGCCGGTCTCTTTATCGGTCTGATCATGCCGGAGTGGCTGTATGACGTTTTATCCGTCATCGCCAACATCTATATGAACGCCCTGCGCATGATGATCTATCCGCTCGTGTTCTGCAGCCTTGTCATGGGCATTATGGGCATCAACAGCATATCGCGCACGGGTAAGATCGGCCTGCATTCCATTCTCTGGTTTACCGGCACCACGGCCCTTGCTTCCGCGATCGGTCTGTTTCTTCCCAAACTCCTTCACCTCGGTGAGGGTGCGGTCATCACGGCAACAGATACAGACGTCAAAGCAGCGACCTTCGGAGGACTGGTGGACACGCTGGAGAACCTGATCCCCGCCAATCCCATTACGGCATTCACAGACGGCAACATGCTGCAGATTCTGGTGTTCGCCGTTATTGTCGGGCTCGCCTGCCTGTCCGTCGGCGAAAAAGCAAAGCCCCTTGTTGACGTCATCAATGCCGTCAATGAGATTTCCGTCCTGATCGTCACGAAGATCATGTACATCACGCCTATCGGTGTATTCTGCTGCATCGCAACCGTCATGTACACCAATGGCATCAGCACGATGATCCAGCTCGGAGAGGTTATGCTCACGCTTTACATCACATATTTCCTCTATGCGCTGATTGTCTATGGCGGTATCGTCAAACTGTTCGGTCACTTCAGCCCAAGGAAATTTTTCAAAGGTATAGCACCGGCCGCTCTGAACGCCTTCGGCACCTGCTCATCCAGCGCCACGCTGCCGCTCTCCATGGAGTGTGCACATAACAATCTCGGCATTCCGGATGAAATCTCTTCGCTGACGCTGCCGCTCGGTGCAACCGTAAACATGGACGCCGTTTCCATCCTGATGTCCTTCATGATCACTTTCTTTGCTTCCGCGACGAATACGCCGCTCAGCATCGGCACCATGATCACCGTACTCGCCTGCAACGTTCTGCTCAGCATCGGTACACCCGGTGTACCCGGAGGCGCGATTGCAGCCTTCGCTGCTCTCGCACCGATCGCAGGACTGCCGGTGAATCAGATCCTCGGCGTTTATATTTCCGTCAATACACTGGCTGATATGGGCGCCACCTGTGTCAATGTCATGGGTGATCTGGCGGTGGCCACGGTTCTGAAAAGGACGCTGCACCTCGACTGGGACAACGATAAATCCTTTGAAGAGGATGAGCCGGACGTTTCTACAAAGTAAAAAGAGAACGCCCGGTCACACATCGTGACCGGACGTTCTCTTTTATAATAAATTATACTCCATACAGATTTTCTGAGGACCTGTTTCTTTGCCCGATCATCATACCAGCCGTCTGACGGTCTGGATCGTCTGATGTGTTGCGTTGCTGATGCAGATACCCAGCTGCTCGTTGGCTGCATTGACGATCTGTCCGCCGCCGATATAGATACCTACGTGACCCGGATATACGATGATGTCGCCCGGCTGTGCTTCCGAATAGGAAACTGCAGTGCCTGAAGAAGCCATCGCATAGGATGTTCTCGGAAGGCTGATACCGAAGTGCAGGAATACCTGCTGAACAAAACCGGAGCAGTCGCATCCGTTCGTCAGAGAATTGCCGCCCCATACATAAGGGTTGCCGATAAACTGTTCTCCATAAGCGACGATCTGTGCTCCTGTGGATGCATCATAGCTTACACTCGAAGATCCCGAATCCGTTGACGTGTTACCCGATGTCGATGCATTGGAACCTGTGCTGGATGCCGTATTGTTTGATGCGGTATTGTTTGCTGTCGAAGTATTCGATGCTGAACCCGATCCGGATCCTGTCGAAGCTGTTCCCGATGTCGTACCGGAACCTGTGGACGCCGCCTGCTGTGTGCTGACAGCCTGTTTTGTCTCTGCCGCTGCCTTTGCCGCTGCTTCTGCGGCTGCCTTCGCTGCAGCTTCCTTCTCAGCCTTCTGCTGCTCCAGCTCAGCGATCTTCTGGTTCTGTTCCTCGATCAGCGCCTGGTACTGTGCCGCCAGATCGTTGGCGTTGCTGATCTGCTGATCATAATCATCGGACTGCGCCTGTGCCTGGCTCAGAAGATCCTCCAGCTGTGCCTTGCCGGCCTCCTGCTCTTTCTTCATGACCTCAAGAGAAGATTTCTGATCAAGCTCCTGCTGTTTCAGCTGCTCGATCTGATTCGTCGTCTCTGTATAGGAAGCGAGCTCATCACGGTCGTAATTGTAAAGAGACTGTACATCCGCCTCGCCGTTCATAACAAGACCGAGGTTTGCATCAGACAGCAGCAGGGAAGCCCATCCGCCGTTATCGCCTTCCTCATAGAGGTATTTGATACGCTTGGAAATGCCCTCTTTCTGCTGATTCTGTTTCTGCTGTGCGTTCTTCAGATCCTGTACCGTCTGCTTAATGTCCGCTTCCTGCTGTGTGATCTGATCATCAAGTGAATTGATGCTCGCTATCGTCGTCACCAGCTGGGAATTATAACTGTCAATCTGATCAGTGATCGCCTGCTTCTGATTTTCCAGATCGGTGATCTGATTTTCCAGATCCGCCAGATCACTGTTTGTCTCATCCTGCTGTGACTGGATATAAGCAATATCGGAATCCTCATCCGCATATACGCTCAGCGGCTGTACCACGAGCATGGCAGCGGAAAGACCGATGGCCGTCAGGCCGGTAAATTTTCTTTTCATGCATACCTCCATATAACGAAATGCCAACCAAAGATGTCACATTCCCGTTCCGCATTTCTTAATACTTTCATAATATTATCACAACATTTCTTCAAAAGCAACTGTGCCAAATTTAATTTTTGTGTAATTTGTGTGACGTAATTTATGAAAACCGGAGGCTTTGTGCGCATCACGATACCTCAGTACTGTATAAATCAGAACGGCTCCACGCTTTGCCCTTCCCGAAATACATACTCTTATACATGCTCCGCGAGCAATAAGCTTACCTGCGATTCGAAACACTTATACAAACAGATCACGGAAGCACACCTCGTGTACTTCCGTGATCCGATATCCGTTATTCATCTCACCTGTCATCTGAAGATCATGACATCCTTCAGCGCATCAGGTAACCACCGTATCATACAAGCCGCCGCAATACTGTATTAAACCGACTGCGTTGTTAACAACATCCAGCATTACTGTCGAAATCATCAGGTCACATTGAATCTGAAGATGATGACATCGCCATCCTGCACCACATAGTCCTTGCCCTCCATGCGGACAAGTCCTTTCTCGCGGGCTGCTGCATAGGAACCTGATGCGAGCAGATCCTTGTAATTGATCGTCTCCGCCTTGATGAAACCGCGCTCAAAATCCGTATGGATCTTGCCGGCGGCCTGCGGTGCCTTCGTGCCGATCTTGATCGTCCACGCTCTCGTCTCATCTTCTCCGCCAGTCAGGAAGCTCATCAGTCCCAGCGTGCGGTAGGAGGCCTGGATCAGTTTGTCGAGACCGGAAGATTTCACGCCGAGCTCATCGAGGAACATCTGCTTATCCTCTTCAGACATATCAGCCATCTCTGCCTCTATCTCCGCGCAGACAACAAACACCTCGCTGCCCTTCTCCGCAGCTATTTTTCTCACGGCCTGTACATGCGGGTTCGTATCTCCGTCATTCGCCAGATCATCTTCCTTGACATTGGCCGCATAAATGACAGGCTTCGCCGTCAGCAGATTCAGCTCACCAAAAGCAGCCTGTACCTCATCGTCATCCTTATATTCGCTCATGTCGAAGGAAATGGCGTCTTTGCCATTCTCCAGATGCTCTTTCAGCTTGTTCAGCATCTCGAGTTCCTTGATGGCAGCCTTGTCTCCGATCCTCGCCGCGCGCGTCGTCTTCGAGATTCTTCTCTCCAGAACCTCCAGATCAGCGAAAATCAGCTCGAGATCAATCGTCTCAATATCTCTGACCGGATCCACGCTTCCATCCACATGGATCACATTCGGATCGTCAAAGCAGCGGACCACATGAACAATGGCATCGCACTCACGGATGTTTGCCAGGAACTGGTTGCCGAGGCCCTCGCCCTTTGACGCGCCCTTTACCAGACCCGCAATGTCGACAAATTCAATGACAGCAGGCGTAACCTTCTTTGAATGGAAGAAATCTCCCAGCAGCTTCAGTCTCTCATCCGGCACGGCAACGACACCGACATTCGGGTCGATTGTGCAGAACGGATAGTTCGCCATCTCAGCACCTGCCTGCGTGAGAGCATTAAATAATGTAGATTTTCCGACATTCGGTAACCCGACGATTCCCAATTTCATCTTTTTCTGTTTCTCCTTAAAATCCTTTATTTACGGACAATGCGCAATTTGCTGTATCGCCCCGGGCACCTCATCAGCCACCGGGGTCTCAAAATCGTTCCTATGATAGCATATTTCAGAAACAGATGAAAGAGAGTCAATAAGTGAACTCACGACTG
>ONKP01000039.1 GCA_900318405.1 uncultured Eubacteriales bacterium
TGGCTGCCGCCTGCTCTCTGAAGGAAGGAAAATCCGAGAGCAGTCCCTTCTGAAACGTATCATCGATATAATATCTGCCGCACACTGTATTCACCTCCGCATTCTATGCATCACCATCGCACATCATCATCCTGCAGAACTGCGGCCACGCGTTAACCGCTTCCGGTCTGCCGCATACGCGAGCAGGCGTCCGATCTGCTGATCGGTACTGTCGGGGAAAAATACCTTCACACGGTCAACCAGCCGCTTCAGTGAATCCGTCGGTTCCTCATCGTAGGCAGCCGTCACATTTTTCTCACCGAACAGATGCTCCGGCGTGCAATACATGCTGATTGCCCAGCCGTAGGATTCACCGTCTTTATTAATCCGCTGCCGGGTCAGTCATCTCCTCCACGGAAAAGCCGGGAACATCGCCGGCAAACAGCGGCAGAAAACCGATCTCCTCTATTTTTTCTTCCAGATCAGAAACGGTGTGGAGGCAGCCCGGATCCGAGCTGTCCACACCGTGCATGATCCATTCTCCGTTTTCCACAGACATTTCACACACCTCGTTTCCGGCATCTGTCATGTCTGCATCTTACCGCATTTCCAGGAATTACGCCACCATACGGTTCTCTGCAGGTAATGCCTGCCTCTGCATGGAAACACAGGAATCTGCGGCTTCAGAAATCAGCCTGCTGCATCAAAACAGCACCCGCGTTGCAAAATCCAAAATAGGTGCTGATATTTCATCTGTCCATTCAGGATGCAGCATCAGCGCTGTCCGAATCCACGCTCTCCGCATTCGTACTGTCTGAAGCCGTTCCTGATTTACGATTGAATGTATACAATATATTAGAACGATCATCCATAAACAGACTTTAAAAACGGCAGAATGATTGCAGCAGACGCCGGATAAATATATGATGATAACAGCGAAAGCGCACAGCACGCAGCGATCCGGTTATCATACTTATGGCACCAGCATCACATGATCTGCAATAAGCTCCGGGGCTGATGGAAGAAGCAGGAAAAAACGGGAGGAATAACCATGTCTGATCTGCAACACTGCATCCTGGTAAAGTACAATGACACTGTAACCGACGAGAAAAAAGAAGAACTGTATCTGGAAATCCGGGATCTGTTCGACGGACTCACGGCGATCGATGGTATTCACAGTGTGAAACTTCTGAAAAATGTGATCAACCGCCCGAACCGCTATGATCTGCTGATCCGCATCTCCATGGATGATACGGTGCTGCCCATGTATGACGACAGCGCGATCCATAAGAAGTGGAAAAATGATTACGCTGAATATCTGGAGAAAAAAGCCATCTTCGATTACGGGAACTGAGACCGGCAGCGTGACCTTCCAGGTCACGCTGCCAGCCTCATGAGCAGCTTCTGACACGCGGACAAATGTCTGTCCGTATCCGTTACGCGAAGCAGATGCTTTATTCCGTTACGCCCTTCAGACGTCTGTCTCTCAGTTCATCTCATCCTTATGACGCATGCCTTTCAGCACCTGCCGGATGGCGCCGCCGGAGAGAGATGCCTACGAAGCCGGCGAAGCTCCTCCTTCGGCACCTCATACGGATTTTCAGAGAGGATCACCATGTCCGCTCTCTTCCCCTGTTCCAGACTGCCCCGGTCAACCTCGTCAAACGTCGTGTAATAGCCGTTGTATGTGCACATGCGCAGCGCCTCATATACATTCAGCGACTCGCCCGCCGTCGGATGATTGCACGCCCGGTAAATCCACTCGATCGGATCCGGATCGGTGCACGGACCGTCCGAGCCGGCGCTCATGACAATGCCCGCATCCTGATAATCGCGGAGCGGGTTGAGTCTTGCCGCCCTCTCCTCACCCATGATCGACGCGAGATAGTTGTCCGGTTCCTGCGGCCAGCTGATAAAGGCGCTCTGCACCGGCATCAGGATGTGATAGTCCCGGCAGATCTCCAGCCCCTCTTTCGTCGGCAGACAGTCGTGAATAATGCCGTGCCGATGGTCCACACGCGGATAATCGTCCAGCGCCGCCTTCAGTGCCCGCGCCGCCTGATCAAACGCGCGGTCACCGATCGCGTGCATCTCAATCTGAAGTCCCGCTCTGTTGGCCTTTTTGCAGAAGTCCGTCACCTGCTCATCCGAATAATAAAGCACACCGCTGTCATCCGCCGTATCGATGTATGGCTCATTCATGGCCGCGTCATGCGAGCCGAAGCAGCCGTCGAGCGCCGTCGCAAAGCACCCGCCGATCCTCGGCAGATGCCGTCTCACTGCCTTTTCCACATCCATCGTCTGGAAAAATACACGCATCTGCATCCCGTTATCGAGCCCGCGGGCAAACCAGCGCTCCAGATCGACATCCAGATCGCCCGTGAAGCCCACACCGCTCACGGAATGGATCATGCCGATACCCTTTGAAGCCATGTAGTCGGCGGCATTCTGCATATTTTTCAGCAGACGGGGCAGGGAGATGGAGCCCGTCACGTAATCGGAGACCCGGAAGAACGCCTCCTGATTCATCTCGCCCGTGTCCGGGTGATAGCCGCGGAGCCCCTGCACCTTTTTATCGATTTTCTCCAGAAGTTTTGAATTGACAATGCAGGCGTGACCGTCATATTTGACCATAAAAAACGGCCGGTCCGGGCACACGCTGTCCAGTTCCTCCCGCGAGACGAGCCGCCCGTCTGAAACCGAGTAGGGAGAAGCGCCGAAAGCCAGCAACAGACGGTCCTTTGTGTTCGCCGCATAGTCCCGGATCATATCCAGGATCTCCGCATTGCTCCTCGCGTTCATGACATTCAGTCCGGCGTGAAACGTCGCATAGCTGGCAAAATGAATATGGCTGTCCGCGAAAGAAGGGATCAGTGCCTTTTTGCCCAGCTCCGTGACCGGCAGTGCCGCATAGCGTTCCGGCAGACTGTCGCCCACATAGCGGATTCTGCCGTCATCCGTCACCAGATATTCCGCCACTGTATTTCTCTCGTCACAGGTAATGATCGAACCATGATATACTTTCATTCTCTGTCTCCTCCTGTCCCTGTCATCACGTTTCTGTATTTGTGTCCCGTATCTGTGTTCCCGTATCTTCCATGCAGAACTCATGTAATCAGATTTTCAGACGCCTTACAGTCCTCTGACCACAACGCAGCTTTTCCAGAGATTCTCTGTTGGTCTCTCTTTGGTCACAGTTCTCGCAGCTCCGTCCCGCTCGCTTTCTTCTCCAGAATCTCCGCGATCAGCCCGGCGATATAGGCGCCGGCCTCTACAGGGTTCGTGCCCTGTGCGTGGATATTCGAGACGACCGTCCGGCGCGTTTCTTCCATCCCGACGTGTGCGTGCCAGGCGATGTACGCCGACATGGATTCCGCCGTCAGCAGCCCCGGGCGCTCACCGATCAGCGTGCAGACAACCTCAGCGCCGAGGATCTCGCTCACCTCATCTTCCACGGCCACTCTGCCGTAATGAACGAAAAACGGCGTGCCCGTATCGATATGCCGGCTCTCCAGTCCCTGCAGCAGTGCCGGGAGCAGATCCGGGATATTCGCCGTGACTGAGGCAAACGAGAGACCGTCCGCCACGTAGATCTCAACCGTCGGATGCGGGCGGCACCGGTCGCGGATCATCTGCACACCATCCGGTGAGAGCTTCCGGCCGAGATCCGGACGCGTGATGAATGTCTCCCGTGAATCGCACTGCGTCTTCACAATAAACAGTCCCTGCTCCCGCACAAATTCCTCGTCGATATCACTGAACACAGCGTCCTGCGCCGCCGAATGTGCCGCCCGGAATTCCAGATACGGCAGCGTCTTATACCGGGCACCCGCCTTTCCGATGCCGAGACGGCAGGGCGCATATTTTTTCTCCCTGGCGAAGTCCTTACCGTCGACCGGATGCTCCACGAGATACTGTCCCCGGATGTCGATAGCTGAGAGATCAGGCAGCACGCCATCCACCGGCGCCGGCATTTCTGCCATTTCCGCAATTTCCGCACTTTCCGGCTGATTTTCGGTTTTCAGACCTTCTGCGCCGCATGCAGCAGTTGCAGACGCCGATGCTCCGGCAGCCTCCGCCTTTCTGTCCGCCTGCTGTTCAAAACGATTTTCAACAGCTGAAGCTTCCTGCTGTCTCATCTGCACAGCAAACGCATCCGACAGCGGTGTGCGACCCAGAAATACCGAAGCATCTCCAGCCAGCGGCGTCAGCCTGCCGTTCTCGGAAAACCCCATCTTCTCCAGCCACCGGTCGAACGGAGCCGTCGGACGAAGGCCCAGGATTTCCCGGATGGCTGCGGCGTCATGATATCCGGTCGTCTCATACATCAGCATGCAGTCGTCGCCCTGCGGTACGCCCATGATGTAATTGCAACCCGCCGACGCAAGCAGCATGGCCAGATTCTCATTGTCATTCTGATCAGCCTTCATGTGGTTCGTATAGCATGCGTCACAGCCCATGGGAACCCCCGTGAGCTTGCCCATGAAATGATCCTCCAGCCCGGCTCTGATCACCTGCTTTGCGTCGTACAGGTACTCCGGCCCGATGAAGCCGACGACGGTATTGACGAGAAACGGAGAGAAATGTCTGGCGAACCCGTAGCACCGCGCTTCCATCGTCACCTGATCCCAGCCGTTGTGCGCATTGGACGAGAGCTCCGAACCCTGTCCCGTCTCAAAGTACATGACATTCGGCTGCATTTCTTCCGCTGCCGGACCGTTGTCACTGCCAGGTGTCATCCTGGCGGCAGCTTTCTCCAGCATCAGCTGCCTCCCATCTTCCAGCATCGAAGCCCGGATCCCGAACGCTTCGTTGCCCTTCTGGGATCCCGCGACAGACTGAAAAAGCAGATCGGCTGGCGCATCCAGTCTCCGGACGGCCTCCATACCGGTCGTCACATGCGACAGCACGCAGACCTGCGTCGGAACCTCCCATCTGTCCCTGAACGAGGCAAACATATCGAGGATCCGCGCCACCGAATCCACATCATCTTTCACGGGGTTCAGTCCGATCACCGCGTCGCCGCAGCCGAGCGAGAGTCCTTCCATGACAGAAGCCAGGATACCGCGCGGGTCATCCGTCGTGTGATTCGGCTGCAGTCTCGAGGAAAAAGTACCCGGCATCCCGATCGTTGTCCGGCAGGTGGCTGTCACCGGCATCTTTTTCGCGGCGTAGATCAGGTCCATATTGTCCATGAGTTTGCACACGGCGGCGATCATCTCCGACGTCAGCCCGCGTGACACTCTGCGGATCAACTCCGTCGTCGTCCGCGTATCCAGCAGCCACTCCCGCAGCTCCGCCACCGTCCAGCCTCTGATCTCCGCATAGACTTCCTCATCCACATCATCCTGAATGATGCGTGTCACCTCATCCTCTTCATAGGGAACGGCGGGCGAATTTCTCAGATCGGCGAGCGTCATCTCCGACAGCACATACTTCGCAGCCACGCGCTCCTCGGCACTCTCAGCCGCAATCCCCGCCAGCCGGTCACCCGTCTTCTCCTCATTGGCCTTGGCCATAACCTCCCGCACGGAAGAAAAAGCATAGCTCCGCCGGTTCACCTGTGCCTTCAGCACCATTTTTCATGTCCTCCTGCTATCGTAAGCTGCAACTGCAAGCTGCCATTACTTTCCGGTCCGCCCGGAAGGATTCGCGCGCGGCCGGAATACAAGTGTCTTGCATATGACAGGCAGCACGCTGCCCGAGGCCAGCGGCTCCCCGATATCCACACAGCTCTCCGGTTCCACAGCCACAGAGTCAATGCAGATCAGATTTTTCCTGCTGCCGAGCCTTACGGAAAGCGCATTCCCGAGTGCCTGTGCAAGGTCATTTTCCATGATCAGGATCAGGGGTCTGCCCGCACGGATATGGTCTTTTTCCACTTCAAGGATTGTCTCCGCCAGTGTCTGGATGTCCCGGAAGCTGTGCCAGTTCCGAGCGGAAAAG
This sequence comes from uncultured Eubacteriales bacterium, assembly GCA_900318405.1. Lineage (GTDB taxonomy): Bacteria > Bacillota > Clostridia > Lachnospirales > Lachnospiraceae > Bilifractor. The sequence continues at coordinate 5,926 of ONKP01000039.1, forward strand.
CAAACAGCCACATCATCCTCATCTGCTGCAGCCTTACTTTCCACAGCTTCCTTATCCTGAACTGCGGAAGTTGACGCCTTATCCGCATCGGCATCTTCTCCGGCCTTTTCCGCATCCGCCGCTCCACCAGCCTTCAGCATATCCCGGAGCGTACGTCCGAACGTCTGAAAATCCTTCTCGCAGTTCTCCGGTATCTTCACCACCGGTATGTTGCGCAGCGGCAACAGCGCCGGGTCATAGCAGATTGTGCTGCCACTGACCTCCGTGGTGTGCACACCGGCACCGACAACCGTTGCCCGGATTGTCTCTCTTGACCTGATCTGCCGTACTTTCCGGAAATACGGACTTTCCCGTATGGCACGTCCCAGCAGGCAGCCGATGTCTCCGTAGGGGAATACACTGTCATCACTTACAACCTGCATTATATCTGCATTCTTTATTTCATTACCAGCGCCCGCTTCTGCTGTTCTGCCCGCTTCTGCTTCAGAACTTCCCGACATTCCATTCTCACGCATGCAGACTTTCTTTTCTTCTGTGCCTTCTGGTGCACTCTCCCGTATGCAGTCTGCCACGCCACCGGAAAAAGTCACGGCATCCGGGCTCTGCATTTCAGGCAGCCGCCTGCTGCCCGGCGTGATCAGCAGCTGACAGAATTCCGGCGTTTCGCCTGCCGCTGCTTCCGGAAAAATCTCACACGCCAGCCTGTCAGCCATCCGACGGCAAAGCCGCATCAGCACTTCCGGATCCGCCGGATCGCCTTCGTGAAGCACCATGCCCTGCTGTTCTGCAAACGCCCGGATCTCCGGTGTCATGCCACTGATCTTTCCGTCCGTCACCCGCACAAGCCGTCCGCCGATATCCAGGCAGCTGACGCCGATGCAGGTTCCGTTTCTGTAAACGGCAATATTCGTCGTGCCGCCGCCGATATCCAGATTGGCTGCCGTGATCTCCTGTTCTTCCGAGAGCAGGTCCGTTCCCGCACCCCTGGCGGCCAGCACAGACTCCAGATCGGGCCCCGCCGCTGCCACGACAAAATCGCCGGCAAAATCAGCCATATGCTGCAGGACAGCCCGTGCATTTTTCTTCCGGGCCGTCTCCCCGGTGATGATCACCGCACCGGTCGAGACATCCTCCTTGCGAATGCCGGCCCGCGCATACTCTTCACGCACGATTTCTGTGATCGCATCCATATCCAGTTCATCCGGTGCCAGCAGCGGCGTCAGGTGTACCGGTCCCGCATATGTCACTTCGCGTTTCGTGACCTCGACATGCGGCGCGATAAAACCACCGCCCCTGTCCTCCAGCGTGAGAACGCTGAATACGACCTGCAGTGTCGTCGTTCCCATATCGATTCCGACACTCTGAATGATTTCTGACATACATATCTCCAAACTGCACAAAGACCCCACAGTTTTCCCAGGGAAAACTGCGGGGCCTCATTGCCTTCGCGCTATGACTATCATACTCCACAAACCCGATGTTTGCATAGGCGATATTTATTCAAACATCAGCAGCCACGATCTCTGCCATCAGAGTAAAACACATTTCCGCCGCCGATCCGGATCTTCCTGCTTTGCATACTGAATTTCAGTCCCTGCATGATGCCTCTGACCCGCTGCCCTTCTGCCTCAGTTTTCCTTTCATCCTGCTTCCGACCTTCTTTCATCCTGTTCCGGTCCTTATGAATCCTTCTTCTGACCCGCCTCCATCGCATCTCGTTTCGCGTGACGTTTGCGTTTCTCGATGTACATCAGATTATCCAGCCTCTTCAGGAGGATGTCCGGTGTATCCTCTTCCGGATTGTACTCGGTTCTTCCGATGGAAAAATGAAGCTGGTAAGGATTTACTCCCGTTGCATTCAGCGCTCTTCTGCGGGTCTGGATCCTTTCCGTCACCTCGTCCAGCTCATGAATGTCCTTCACCTCAAGAATCATGACGAACTCATCTCCGCCGTATCTCGCGCAGACCGCCTTCTCCGGTGCTGACGCACGGAGGATACCGCCGATATCCTGAATCGCCTGGTCGCCCGCCAGATGGCCGTAGGTGTCGTTTATTTTTTTAAAGCCGTCCACATCAAGCAGCAGACAGGCGAGCGTTGTATTCATTCTCTTCGACTCTGATTCCTGGTACTCTCTGCACAGCGCATACAGATACACATTCATATATTGCCGGTTATACGCACCGCTCAGCGGATCTACATAGGAATATTCCTTCTGAATTTCGAAGTAAACACCCACCAGCGCTATCGCTGAAAACGAATAGATTAGAGAGAGCCCGTAGAAGAGCATCTGCAGGACAACGCCGGAAAACGTGAAGATCTCGAAGTAAAACACGGGGAAGAACTGGTAATTTCTGGAATTCCGCATGGCCGCGGCGCCATGAAAGGAACTGCCCAGCAGAAAAACGGAGTCCACGATCATGGCAGCTATAAAGCCCCATCCGCTCCGCGTGTACTGATTCTGCTCATTGATGATAAAAACGATCGGCGTAAACAGATTGACGATGTAGATTACAGCGACCGCAGCCACCGGCAGGAGGAGCCGTTTCTCCGTTCTGTCGAGACCTTCCTTTTCGGTAATTCCGGTTTTATGCCGCACATACACCGTCCACAGATAGCAGAGCAGCGTCAGCCCGATCGCGAGGAACGTGTTGCTCAGATCGTTTAAGGTCCTCGCACCGGCAAAAGAAGCGCCGTCCACGGCATAGCTCATGATATCGATCAGGCATTCAATGCCCGTAAAGCCCACACACCGGAAGAACATTTTCTGTGTGAAATCGCGTCCCTTGCGATTTCTTCTGCCGCTGAAAATGATCATCAGAAGCAGCAGCGCGCCCATGCCATCGCCCATGAAATTGGCAGATTTCAGATTAATCATTTTTACCTCTTTGTATTTCTATGTATAACGGTCACATGTTTCTGTATCAGCGGCCGTATGTTTCTCAATAAACCCACATGCTATGAATAGCACCACATACTGTATAATTCTACGCGCCGCTTCGCACTACGTGCTCCCGCGTCGCTACAGTAAGGGACACTCTATGTCACGAAAAGTATTCCAATAGTATTTTACTCGTGGCTGTATGGATCAGGCAATACAAAATTCAAAAATTTGAAAATCTTGTTGACATTCCATCAGTAGTTTGCTATTATTATTTTCGCTGATTTCATCAGCAATCGAGGTGTGGCTCAGTTTGGTAGAGCGCTACGTTCGGGACGTAGAGGCCGCTGGTTCGAATCCAGTCACCTCGATTTTTCAGTGGTCGAAAGCCTGCAAATGACTTAATTAAGTCGTTTGCAGGTTTTTTTCTGCGCGCCGACGGACGCACAGAAAAAGCACCAGTCTCTCTTTTCAGAAAAACCGGTCATTGCCATTGAGCCGAGATTGCAGACATTATTAAATACCTGAGCCTTGTCCCCGTCAGCTGCACCGAGGCAGTAGATCAGCGGCAAGCGAACGAATTGCATCTGATCCGCAATTATTCAAAACCAAAGTCTTCATTTCATATAGTTGCTATTTTTCTCTGTTTCGTATATAACGATATCATAAAGTCTAATCAGCGCAAGTACGACATTTAATGATACTGGTATCAAAGAGGAACGCATCTATGGAAAAGACAAACGAATTTGGCAAATGCCCCTATCTGACCTCCCAGAAAGTCCTTACAGGTAAATGGTCCATGTACATCATGTACCTGCTGTCAGACGGGCCGGTCCGTTTCAATGAACTTCAGCGGAGAATGCCGGAAGAAATGACACATACTACCCTGTCGAGACAGCTGAAAACGCTGGAGAACGAAGGATTAATCGTGCGAAAAGTATATCAGCAGATCCCTCCCAGGGTCGAATACAGTCTGAGCGAGATCGGCGAAAAATTCAAGATTGTGTTATCTTCACTTGAGATATGGGGAAATGAGTATATTCAGTATTTAAACAGCAAAAAGTAAAATCATGCAGACAACTTTTTGTTCGCGTAAATAATAACCGGCCATGCGCACAGTGCGCATTCCTGTATACGACAAAGGAGGATCACGGAATATGAAACAGGTTACTCTGGGGAAAACAGGCATCACAGCCCCGCAGAACGGATTCGGCGCACTTCCTGTCCAGCGTGTATCAAAATCAGAGGCAGTGGAAATTCTGCGTGCGGCTTATGCCGGCGGCATCCGCTTTTTCGACACAGCCCGCGCCTACTCCGACTCGGAAGAAAAGCTCGGTGCTGCCTTCGGCTCTGCGGAAGGAATGCCTGAGGACGACTATATAAGGCCGGAGCGGAAGGACATTTTTATCGCCACGAAGACAGCGGCCAAGACACCGGATAATTTTTTCAGGGATCTGCACACATCACTGGATAAACTGAAAACGCCGTACATTGATATTTATCAGTTTCATCAGATGGGTCAGTGTTACCGGCCGGGTGACGGCACCGGTATGTATGAGGCCATGCTCAGGGCCAGAGAAGAAGGCCTCATCCATCACATCGGCGGAACGGCACACAAGATCGGCATCGCCATGGAAGCTGCCGAATCCGGTCTCTATGAGACGATCCAGTTTCCGTTCAGCTACCTCGCGGGCAGTAAGGAGCTCGAGCTTGTGGAAACCTGCTGCAAAAACAATGTCGGCTTCATCGCCATGAAGGGCCTTGCCGGCGGTCTCATCAATCATTCGAAGGCGGCCATGGCTTTCATGACACAATTTGACAATGTCATGCCGATCTGGGGTATCCAGCGCATGAGTGAGCTGAATGAGTGGCTTTCCTTCATGGACGAGACGCCGCAGATGGACGATGAGATCCGCGCCTTCATCGACAGCGAACAGAAAGAACTTTCCGGTGATTTCTGCCGCGGATGCGGCTACTGCATGCCGTGCACCGTCGGCATTCAGATCAATCAGTGTGCCCGGATATCTCTGATGATCCGACGCGCACCGTCTGACTCCTGGCTTTCTCCGCACTGGCAGGAAGAGATGAACAAAATCGATGACTGCGTCAACTGCAGGCTCTGCGCATCCCGCTGCCCGTATGAGCTCGATACACCGAACCTCCTCCGCAAGAATCTTGCCGATTACCGCAATGTACTGGCGGGAAAAGCAAGCGTACAGGAACATGTGCATTTTTAATGTACAAAGCACCGAGTACAGAAAGGAGCGGCCTTTCGGCCGCTCCTGTTTTGAAAGGGGAAGGAGAATTTTGACCGGTTGCCCGGTCGATAATGTATGAAAAAGAAACGTATGTCTGCGCCCTTGACTGTTGCAGCAGCTTCCGGGTTTGGCTTCCAACCGTTGCAGCGGTTTTCAGCTCGTTTCTATGCTTCAGAGGATACGGCTCAATTGTGACGGGATTTCGTTTATCCTGTGAAGACTTTGTGAAAAACCCCCTTATTCCCCTACCGTCACAGCTTCCTCTTTCAGTTTCTTTCTGACTTCCTCATCGGCGACAATCTCTTTCAACGCGTTGTACGTTTCATCGCTGATATCATGCTCAACCCGGCAGGCATCATCCCTTGCTGTCTCGGGATTCACTCCGATCAGGACAAAAGCCTCCGTCAGAAGCTTGTGCCTTGAGTAGATTCTCACAGCGATCTCCATACCGCTGTCCGTCAGCGTGATAAAACCTGAATGATCCATTGTCAGGTATCCGTTCTCACGCAGATTTTTTACCATATAGCTTACACTGGGCTTCGTAATGCCGAGTTTGTCAGCGATATCCACAGAGCGGATATAGCCCTTTTCTTCCTTCAGCATAAGCATTGCTTCCAGATAGTCTTCCGCCGATTTCTGTATCTTCAAAATAATCACCGCCTTACGATTGAGGTTCTCTTCATCCGACTGCTGAATCAGCTGTTCGCCACCTTTCCAAATGTCGATCCAGCTGTCTGCCACTCTCTATACGCGCTTAACCGCGTCTGCCGGATGCTTTCAGACTCCTCACTGTTTTTCAAATATTTCTAACATTAGTTAGATTTTATTCTATTTTCTAACTGATAGCAAGGCGATTTATTTGTTTTTTGTTGTCTCTTCCCATAGATCCGCCAGCTTTTTATCGCGGTAATATCCCGGGCGTTCATCCAGGGGGTGGACACAATTCTCCCGTGTGCAGGAAGGATCATCTCCACCGCATGTATCGCACGGATTAGGATGTCTTAAGGCGTATCTGACTGCCAGAACAGTCGCCAGTGCGATAACGATCAGGATAACGGCAGAAATTAAATTCACGGGTTCCACCCCCTTTCTGTACCAGACACCGGCTGCGCAGTACAGGTCTCTGAGGCGCCTTGCACGCAGACGCAGACATCAGTACCTGTCGGCTTTATCACAGTGAAGGGTTGCGCAGCATTCATATATTGTCTGTGACACCGAACGCCGTCACAGATACATAGCAGGAATATTTTATGAGGAGGGATATATCAAAACGTTCCTTTTACGTATCTGCAGCGAGTCAGCAGGTAGCGATTAGATTCTGCTAACATCGATATATTATATCTAACTCGTACGTTTTGCAAGTACTTTTTTCAAACTTGCCATGTTTGGTTACATTTCAGACACTGCCAAAGCCATCGTAACGCACTTTTTTCGAAATAAACATATTTTTTCCCGCATTCTTTTCCGAACGTCAGATGATGATATATGATATGATGCATATAAACTGCAGCGGCTCAAATGCATATGGTGAAACGGCGCGCAAACTTATTCCATCTGAAGTCTTATCTGGTTTGTGACTCCGACAAACGTATTCAGTCTGCAATCTTATCCAGTTTGTAACTCTGTTCAATGCATATGAGTTACTCTGCATCGGAGGCAAAAATGATTCTGACAGATATTATAGGTCCCATTATGGTCGGCCCTTCCAGCTCACACACAGCAGGAGCCGTCAGGATTGGGATCGTATCGCGCAAACTGCTCGCCGAAGAAATCACTTCGGCAAAAATCCTGCTCCACGGCTCCTTTCTGGCAACCGGCCGCGGTCATGGTACCGACCGTGCCATTGTAGCCGGTCTGCTCGGTATGAAAGTCGATGATCCCCGCATCCCGCACAGTTTCGAAATCGCGCGGGAGCGCGGCCTTGATTTTTCCTTCGGAGGCATCGATCTCGGCGATAACTTTCATCCCAACTCGGTAAAAATATACCTGAAGGGCTGTAGTGGCAAGGAACTGGAAATTGTCGGTTCTTCCATCGGCGGCGGACAGATCCGCATCGTGGAAATCGACGGCATCGCCGTGAATTTCAGCGGCGATTTTCCTACGCTGATCGTACATAACATCGACCAGCCCGGCCACGTTGCTGAGGTCACCTCCATGCTGGAGCACAAGAGCGTCAACATCGCGACAATGCAGCTCAACCGTCTCAACCGTGGCGGCAATGCCGTCATGGTTCTCGAGTGCGATCAGGAAGTGCCTGCCGAAGCGATCCGATGGCTTGCACACCTGGAAGGCGTCATCAAGGTGACCTACCTGTCACTCGCCGACCCGGTGCCGTCTGTGTAAATCTATGCCGCTTTCAAAAAGCGGCGGAATGGGGATAATCATGTACCAGTCACTGGAAACAATCTGCAACGAAGCGCAGACATCCGGCAATTCCTTCTGGAAGCTCGTTCAGCTGGATGACATGCGTGAACAGGATATTACCGAAGAGGCATCCCTGCTCTCCATGGAGACCGCCTATCAGGCCATGAAGGACTCCGACACCGGCTATGACCCCGGTCTTCGCTCACAGAGCGGTCTTGTCGGCACGGATGCGGCAAAGCTTCATCAGCGCCGTGAAGAAGGGCGTATGATCTGCGGAGACCTCATCGCCTCCGTGATGGAGCGTGCGCTCCGCATCGCCGAGTCCAACGCCTGCATGAAGCGAATCGTCGCAGCGCCGACAGCGGGATCCTGCGGTGTTCTGCCCGCGGTTCTCCTCTCCGTGCAGGAAAAATACAGTTTCACCGATAAACAGATGGCCGAATCTCTCTACGTGGCAGGCGGCATCGGCGGCGTGATCGCCAACCGCGCTTTTCTCGCAGGCGCAGAGGGAGGCTGTCAGGCGGAGATCGGATCAGCTTCTGCCATGGCGGCAGGTGCCCTTGTCTCGCTTCTCGGCGGCACCCCGGAAGAGATCTGCCACGCTTCCGCGCTGGCGCTGAAGAACCTGCTCGGTCTTGCCTGCGATCCGGTAGCCGGCCTCGTAGAGGTCCCCTGCGTAAAAAGAAATGTCGTCGGTGCCGTCAATGCGGTCACCTCGGCAGATATGGCTCTGGCCGGCATATGTTCCCGCATACCGCCGGATGAAGTCATTGATGCCATGCGTTCGATCGGGCGTCATATGGATACATCGCTGCGCGAGACCGGTACCGGCGGCCTCGCGGCGACACCCACCGGCCTGAAGATCCGCGAGGAGCTGGCCAGTCATTCCGACGTCCCGGAAAATCCGTAAACGCCGGCCGGCCATGCTGGCAGTTCAGAAAACCCGCAATAAGCCGGCCGTCTATGCTGGCAGTTCAGAAAACCCGCAATAAGCCGGCCGTCTATGCTGGCAGTTCAGAAAACCCGCAATAAGCCGGCCGCCATGCTGGCAATTCAGAAAACCCGCAATAAGCCGGCCATGCCAGCATCAGTTCTGCATCCACGACCGGGACAGCCGGTTCTTGACGACATGTCCGGTTATTTTTGCCCAGCCGAGGCCGAATCCGTCCACACATACAAGCGTCCATCCGCTGCACGCTCCATCCGTTTCGGGATCCAGCTGCAGGGTTTCTCCCCGAAGATACCGTTTCACACGTTCATCCTCAGAGGAAAGGTTCAGCATCGAAGGATACTGATGCAATGCGAGCGCCAGCGGCTGGGACGGCTCAAATCTTCCTTTTTTCCACTCTCCGACGAACAGCCCGTTCCGCAGAAAATTCAGCCGCTTCACGCCATCCGGCAGATCCTGCGTCAGGTAGGCGCGGTCGCCATAACGCACCACTTCTTCAGCCGGGATCTCTGTTCCTCTGAGAAAATCTTCCAGAAGCTGCCTGTCATCCGATCCGGCAGACGCCGCTCTCCTCTCAGCTGCCGTTCCACGTTTCCGGCCGGCCTGTGCACCGCTCGCTGATCTGTCTCTTCCCTTTTTACCGGCTGCTTTTCTGTCTTCCGTTCTTTTATCTTCCGGTTCGCCATAGCCGGCTGTGTTATTTCTTTGTACACCCCTCCTGCCAGCTTCACCTGCCAGTGTATACTTCCCGCTGCCTTCCGTGCAGCTCATCTGTTTCGCGTTTTCCGACACGGATGCATACCGTTCTTCTGCCTGCTTCCGGTCTCCCGCAGCCTGTGTATCCCGCTCCCCGGTCTGTTTCCGCATCAGGGCAAGAAAATGTCCTTCGCCCTCCATGACATGCGGCCAGATACGAACGCATTTTTCCAGTTCGGGATTTCCGTCAGCCCACGCCGGCCGTCCGGGCCTGAACCCCGGGTCATAAGGCTCGATCGGCTGCATAACCATATCTGTATGCTCGCGCAGAAACCAGGCAATGACCTGTTCATCCTCTTCCGGTGTAAATGTACAGGTAGAATACATCATCCAGCCGCCCGGGCGCAGCATTTCCCACGCGCTCTGCAGAATCTGCCTCTGCGTCCGGCTGCACTCTGTCGTGCGTTCAGGGCTCCAGGCCTCCAGCACGGCCGGCGACTTGCGGAACATACCCTCTCCCGAGCACGGCGCATCGACAAGAATCCTGTCAAAATAGCCCGGGAATACGCCGGCGAGATTTTCCGGTGTCTCAGCCGTCACGAGCATCCGTTCCGCGCCGAAGAGCTCCAGGTTGCGGAGCAGCGCGGCAAGCTCCGTCGATTTTCCTCCCGGCGCAGCGCACAGATCCAGCACGCGGTCACCCTCCCTGACCGGCAGCCGGGACGCCGGTGTCATGGCACTCGGCTCCTGCAGGTAATAGACGCCCGCCGCATACCATGGATGCTGTGCCGGCATGACATCATCCGGATAGAAAAATCCATTGTCAACCCACGGTATTCTTTTCACCGGAAAAGGTGCTCTTTCCGCAAATTCCTCCGGCGTCATTTTCATGGTATTCACGCGGAGTCCCCGTCGCCGCGGGCTGTCATAGCAGGAAATGAACGCCCCGAATTCATCTCCCAGATCTCTCTTCATCCGCTCCGTAAACTCATCCGGAAGCTTCTGTTCTGCTGTCATGAAATATCTGTCTCCCTGTCCGCTGTGCTGTCTGCGATTCTCTTCATGTGCTGCCCCTCATGCTGCATATTGCAGATACACAGATGAGGGTGTCATAAGTATGATAACCGGATCAACAAGTCATTCACCACTTCTGCACAAGTGCAACGTGGATGATGACTTTTGAGTTATCATACATACAGTGTATCATACTCTTCCGCCCGTTAAAGCCTTGCGTTCTGTCATCGGGCAGACTCCATGCCAAAATGAATGCCACCGAACTGCATAAGCTGCAGATTGCTCCGTGCTTTGCACTCCCGCAATTCTGCACCGTAAACCCACATACTATGAATAGTGCCACATATTGTATAAGTCTACGCGCCGCTTCGCACTGCGTGCTCCCGCGTCGCTACAATAAAGTATAACAGACAGGGGCGCACAGTTATCCTGTGCGCCCCTGTCCGCTGTACATTCGTCGCTGTGTACGTACGTTACCTGTATGGTCCGCCCCTGCAGTCATTCCGGCTGTCGGCGTCCATCCTGCCGCGTAACCAGCTATTTCCTCAGGTCCGCGATCAGCCCTGCGGCATCTCTGTCTCAGTGCCCGGATTCTCCAGAAGTATCTCATGATACTTGTCAAGGATCAGCTTCTGAATAACCTCGCGGGTCTCCGAGTTGATCGGATGAGCAATATCTCTGTATTCACCGTCTGTGGTTTTCCGACTGGGCATGGCGATGAACAGCCCTTTTTCTCCTTCGATGATCTTGATGTCATGTACGACAAATTCATCATCAAATGTGATGGAGACAACAGCCTTCATCTTGCCTTCTTTGCTTGATCTTCGAATCCTGATGTCTGTGATTTTCATTCAATCCCCCTCCCCG
>ONKP01000084.1 GCA_900318405.1 uncultured Eubacteriales bacterium
GCCCGCATGAGCCGTCGCCGCGCCAAACGCGCCGATCGGGCCGGACTTCGTGCTTCTGCCGAGCGCCGCTTCCTCAACGAGACCCGTGGAACCGATCAGTACCACGAAGATGACATACGGAATCAGGAAGGTAAGCCCGCCCCACGTGGAAATCAACACTGGAAATCTCCACAGATTTCCCATGCCTACCGCGGAACCGATCGAGGCAATAATAAAGCCCCGCCGGTTTGAAAATGAATCGGTTTTGTTCGTCATCTCGTGTCTCCCCTGCATGCGACACCGCACCCATATATTATGATATTCATGAGGAAATCTGGTTTTTATCTGCGCTCTCTGAGAGCTCAGCGTTCCCTTCTTCCGCCGCTATCTCCTCATCTGTCTCCTGCTGCTTCGCCGGAAAGATTTTTGTCAAGTCCCATCACTCGCAGGGACGCAAGAAAATTCTCTGTCATATCTTTATCTCCTTTTCACCCTCACGCAAGAGGAATCAGGCTCAGGATCAGGCCGCCCGCAATGACGGACGCCACCTGTCCGGACACGTTGACACCGGTCGACTGCATGATCAGCACATTGGTGGGATCCTCCTCCATAGCCATCTTCGTGATGACCCGGGCAGACATCGGGAAAGCCGAGATGCCGCAGGCGCCGATCATCGGATTGATTTTTTTCTTACGGAACAGGTTCAGCAGTTTGGCAAAGAATACGCCACCCACCGTATCAAAAATAAATGCAACCAGTCCAAGGAGCAGAATGAAAATGGTGCGGATGTTCAGGAAGTCCTCTGCGCGCATCTGAGAGGCAACCGTAATGCCGAGCATCAGTGTGATCAGATTTGCCAGTGTTCCCTGCGCCGTCTCCGACAGCGAATTCAGAACGCCGCACTCGCGGATCAGGTTTCCGAACATCAGGAAGCCCACAAGGGCAACGGAGCTCGGTGCGATCAGCCCTGCCACCACCGTGATGCAGATCGGGAACAGCAGCTTTGCCGTCTTGGATACGGAGCGCGGATTGTAATCCATATGGATCTTTCGTTCCTTTTTTGTGGTTACCAGACGTATCACCGGCGGCTGAATGATAGGCACCAGCGCCATATAGGAATACGCCGCCACAATGATCGCGCCCAGGTAGGATGAATGATAGTAGTTAGCGACAAAAATAGACGTCGGCCCGTCAGCCGCGCCGATGATACCGACAGATGCCGCATCCTGCAGCGAAAAGCCGAAGAGCGTCGCCATGCTCAGCGTGAAGAAAATGCCGAACTGCGCCGCCGCGCCGAACAGCATCATCTGCGGATTGGCGAGAAGCGGCGTGAAGTCGATCATCGCGCCGATGCCGATGAAGAGCAGCAGCAGAAAAATCTCATTCGCGATGCCGGCATTAAAGAGCACATCCAGCGGGCCCTCGGTCAGCACGCCGTTCAGTGTCTGCGTCACCGCGCCGGAATTCGGCAGGTTGACCAGGATGGCGCCGAAGCCCATCGGTACGAGAAGAGCCGGCTCCATTTTTTTCCTGATGCCCAGGTAGATCATGACACCGCCGATCACCCACATGATGATCATCTGTGGCGTGACATCAGCGATGTTGCCAAAGAGGTTCAGAATTTCTTTCATTGTGCAATCCCTCCGTTCAAAATGCGCGGCGACACAAAAAAAGACCCTTATCGCCGCATAATAGTGGTGATAAAAGTCTTGCTGTCGGTACTGAACCATACCTTGGAGATGCGGGCAGACATCCTGCCGTGATGACGCATTTTCCCGCAGCACATCTGTGCTGTCAGCTACTCCCTTTTATATAGGGACATCATACAAAAACCGCCGCCGATTTGCAACCGTGAAAATAATGATAAGTCCGTCGCATGCAAGATACGGACTATGGTATTGCGAAAACCTGCAGCGACACGTGAGCATGTAGTGCGAAGCGGCGCGCAGGCTGCTTATATAACAACAGGAGCGGCCACCGAGGCCGCTCCTGTAAAAGGGGGAAGGAGAAAATGAAAAGAAACTTGTTTGTTGTCTGTTTGTTTCTTTCTATGCTCCATATATTACCGGTGAATTGTGTCCTGAATTCATCCAATCTGTGAAAACTTTGTGAAATAAATCTCAGGGTAAATTTCGAGATTGTTTAAACCATAATATGATATAGGTGTCATAAGTATGATAACCGGATCGCTGCGCGCTATGCGCTCTCGCGATCCTCCCTCAGCTCGGGCTTTCATGTGGCTTCGCCCCACTTGCACAAGTGCAACGTGGGTGATGACTTTTGACACTGTTATCATAATATTAAAAATACAGCTGCCATCTCTGGCAGCTGCTGCAAATTAATTGTCCTCGGCAATCTCCGTTATCTTCACCGGACGATGCTCCCGCAGAGACTTCTTCGCCGCCAATCCCATGAGCACAGCCTGCAGACCATCCTCTATGCCGGGCTCCGCTTCCGCATCCGTTTCGATCGCATGGACAAAGCTGCCGATCTCCTTTGCATACGCATCCATGTAGCGCTCCAGGAAAAAATACAACGGCTTCTCGCCGGTTACGCCTTCTGCCGTCGTGACGACCGCGCTGGACGGGGCGTCGTTTCCGTTAGCCGCCATGCCCTTCGAGCCGAAAACCTCTGCCCTCTGATCGTAGCCGTAAACGGCTTTCCGGGAATTGTCAATGACGGCGATGGCGCCGTTAGCCATTTTCAGCGTGACCGCGGCCGTATCCACGTCACCGGCTTCTCCGATCGCTGGATCGATCAGCACACCCGCCTCAGCATACACTTCCACGGCATCACAGCCGGCGAGATACCGTACCATGTCGAAATCATGGATCGTCATATCCAGAAAAATACCGCCGGATACTTTGACATATGCCGATGCCGGAGGCTCCGGATCGCGGGAAGTCACACGAATGATCTGCACATCTCCCACACGTCCGTCTGTCACAGCCTTCCGCACTGCTTCGAAATTGTGATCAAACCGCCGGTTGAATCCGACCTGATATTTGAGCTCCGGATGCTTTTCCAGTGCATCCATTACTTTTCGAATGTTGGCCGGTTCCAGATCAACGGGCTTTTCGCAGAACACATGCTTTCCCGCTTCTATCGCTTCCATTGAAATGGGCGCATGCGTATTGGTGGATGAGCAGATGAGAACCGCATCGATCTCGGGCGAAGCGAGGATGTCATGATAATCCTTCGTGACATTTTTCACGCCCATGGCTTTTGCCCATGCCGCCGTCTCCTCCGTCATAAAAGGATCCGCCAGCATGCTGACCTCTGCTCCCTGCACCTTCGTGCAGATACTCTGTACGTGAACTTTTCCGATCCGGCCTGCGCCGATAATACCTACGTTAAATTTCCCTGAATTTCAATATGATCTGTTTATCAGTTGCGCCATTATCACGGCATCCGTAGTCACACTACTGAAGTGCCAATATCTGTTTGTCTGCCGTTTCCGTTCCGCGCAGCTGTTGCCCCGGCCTGATATTTAATGCGTGTTGAGCAGTCATTTTCTGAAAAATGAATTCATATTTATTTTAACATCCCGCTTATATCAGTAAAGTCATGTTTAAACATTCACGACCGTGTTTCCCTGGCAGTGCATGCAGAATTTAACTTTTCATGCAGAACTTCGATTTTCCATCGACCGTTTCCCTGATTGTCTGCTCTATCCCTGCAGATTTATGGTATGATGTGGTTTGTTTCACGAACATCTTTGAAGGAGAAAATCATCTTGAAAAAAATAGTGCTGACCGGCGGCGGAACTGCCGGACATGTGACCCCGAATATCGCTCTTCTTCCGGCGCTCCGCGAGGCCGGCTATGAAGTTTCCTATATCGGTTCTTACGATGGAATTGAAAAAAGCCTGATCGAGGCGGAAGGCGTCAACTACTACGGTATCGCGACCGGAAAGCTCCGCCGTTATTTTGACTGGAAAAATCTCTCAGATCCTTTCCGTGTGATCCACGGTATCGGAGAGGCCAAAAAAATCATCCGTGATATCAAGCCGGACATTCTTTTTTCCAAGGGCGGTTTCGTCGGTGTGCCTGTCGTCATGGCCGCTCACAGCTGTCACGTACCGGTAATCATTCACGAGTCCGACATGACGCCCGGCCTCGCCAACCGGATCTGTCTCAAATATGCCCGCTGCATCTGCTGCAACTTCCCGGAGACGATTCAGAACGTTCCCGAGGGGAAAGGCGTCCTGACCGGCACCCCGATCAGAGAAGAGCTGAAAAACGGAAGTGCTGACAGGGGCTTTGCTTTTACCGGACTGACGCCCGGAAAACCCGTGATTCTCGTCATGGGCGGCAGCCAGGGCTCCGTCAACGTCAACAACCATGTTCGGGAAGCCCTTCCCGAACTGCTGAAAACCTATCAGGTCGTGCACCTCTGCGGAAAAGGTCATCTCGACGACTCTCTGAACCAGACAGAGGGCTATCGCCAGTATGAGTACATCCGCGACGAGCTGCCGGATCTCTACGCCATGGCCTCCCTCATCATCAGTCGCGCCGGGGCAAACGCCATCTGCGAGATCAGCACACTGGCCATCCCAAACCTTCTGATTCCGCTCGGCTCCAACGCGAGCCGCGGCGACCAGATTCTCAACGCACACTCCTTTGAGAAGCAGGGCTTCAGCGTTGTGCTGGAGGAGGATGCGCTGACGAAGGAAAGCCTGATCACCAGGGTGAATGAGCTGTATCAGAACCGCAACACATATATCGCGGCGATGAAAAATTCACCGCACACGGATGCTATACCGACGATCATGAATCTCATTGAAAAATACGCTCGTTGAGCTGCTCTCAAATCTAAATCTGCATCCATGCGATGTTCCCAGAAATAAAAGCTGCGCAGGCCGGTGTGAATATTCTCTCCTGAGAGATCCACGCTGACCTGCCGACTTATTCGCCTCTGAGGCCCTTCGTCTTCTCCATGATTTCCTGTTTCCAGGCATCCGTAAGCTCGCCCGGTTTCCATGTAACGCCCACGCCATCATTTTTATATCTGGGGATCAGATGGATATGGAAATGAAATACCGTCTGGCCGGCTGCCTCGCCGTTATTCTGGACAACGTTATAGCCATCGCAGGGAAGTGCCTTCATCATATACGTCACAACCTTTTTCGCCAGAACCATGGCTTTTCCGAGAAGCTCATCCGGCATTTCCGTGATATTGGCGTAATGCTCTTTCGGAAGGATCAGGGCATGCCCCTTCGCCGCCGGCCCGAGATCAAGAATCACCCGGAAATCATCGTCCTCATATATCGTTGCCGACGGAATATCTCCCGCAGCGATCTTGCAGAAAATACAGTCACTCATGTCTGACACCTCCCTGTTCTGTGCTCTGTTATATTCCTTACTCTGTTTTCAGTTTTATTATGCTCTGTTCAGTTTTCGCGCCATTCTCTTTATGTTGCGCCAGGTGCTGAACTGCACAGCATAAAACTACGCAGTGCCTGAGCATTCTCTGCGTATATGTCATTTCTTCTGCCGCCTGCTCTTATTGCACCTGCATGCCTTCAATTATATGATAACAGTGTCAAAAGTCATCACCCACGTTGCACTTGTGCAAAAGTGGGTGAATGACTTATTGACACGCCCCCTCAGCGAGGGCGTAGTGGGGCTGAGGGAGGATCGCGAGAGCGCGTAGCGCGTAGCGATCCGGTTATCATACTTATGACACCTACATCATTATATACTGGAAAATCAGATCCGCAAACAGGATTTCATCCCCGTCATGCAGCGGCATTTCTTCGTCAGGATTCAGCATTCGGCCATTGACTGCTGTTCCGTTTTTTGAATGCAGGTCCCGGAGGACGTAGCCTTTCCATGAATCATTATCTCTGTCCGCACGTGCTCTGAGCCCGGACGTTACGTTATGCATTATCTCTGTCCGCACGTGCTCTGAGCCCGGACGTTACGTTATGGTCTGCTTCCTGACATCCAATACCTGGCTGCAAGCCATGGTCAGCTTTTCGACAGGCAATACCCGGCTGTACTTCATGCTTTTTCTCATCTCTTCTTATGCCGTATGAAACGTGATCACTTTCCGATGAAACCCACGCAATCCTGGCATGCGATCTGCTCACAGCCGGAGACGGCAGCACGACATCCGCTGCCCTGCTGCTCTTGCCGATAATGTACATCGGCTGATTC
>ONKP01000010.1 GCA_900318405.1 uncultured Eubacteriales bacterium
ATGGGGTTTGTTTGCAGCATATTTGGAAAAATGTACAAAATTTAAAAAAAATGCACTGTGTATTTGAGGAAAATACACGTAAGATAACTATATCAGTTATAAATACCGCTGTATGGGGCAGCGGTACAGAAGAAGGTAAGGAGGAAATATTCATGAAACGTAACAGCAAGGTTTTATCCGTTCTGGTGGCTTCGGCTATGACGGCCGGCATGCTCGCCGGCTGCGGAAGCAGCACGGCATCCAGTACTGCGGCATCTTCCGCTTCTGCGGCTTCGTCCGCAGCGTCAGCGTCTTCTTCATCATCTGCTGACAGTGCCGCGAAGGAAACGTCGGCAGCATCTTCCTCTTCAGCAGCCGAGGCTGTTTCTGCGGAGAGCACAGCATCTTCCGGTGCGGTAGATACATCAGCATCCAAGTCGATCAAGATTCTCGCCATATGGGCTGAGGACAGCACGGAGGGAAAGATCATCAATGAGCTGACGCAGAAATACATCGATGAGGTGAACCCGAACTTTTCCTATGAATACGAATACGTAGCACAGACGGATCTCTCCACAAAGATCTCCACACTGGTTGCTTCCGATGATCTTCCGGATGTATTCGTATATTCAGCCGGTAAACCGCTGCAGCAGCTGATTGAGGCTGACAAGGTTGTGGATATTTCGGATGCGCTTGATGCGGTCGGCGAAAGCGACGCTTTGCTTCCTGCTGCGAAGTCAAGTCTGCTGAGCCTTTCCAACACGGATGATCTGTATGACCTGCCGTTCGGACTGAATATTGAGGGATTCTGGTACAACAAGTCCGTATTTGAAAAAGCGGGCGTTGACGTTCCGACGACATGGGATGAGCTGCTTGACGTATGTGACAAGCTCAAGAGCCAGGGAATTCAGCCGCTTGCTACCGGCGGTGCCGACAAGTGGCCGACAACCAGACTGGTCAATGCCTATGCATATCGTTCCATGGGCGCTGACGCTGTAAAGAAAGCCAGCAACGGTGAAGCGAAGTTCACGGATGACGGCTATGTAAAAGCGGCGCAGATGGTTGCAGATATGGCATCCAAGGGCTACTTCGGCGAAGGCGCTACAACAGTTGATAATACAACAGCTGAGGGCATGCTCCTGAACGGACAGTGCGCTATGCTGTATGATGGCTCCTGGTTCAGCTCTTCCATCGCAGACCCTGAGACGAACCCTGACGGTGAGGACAACATCGGCTTCATGGGTGTTCCGGTAGTTGATGAATCCGTGAGCCCGGCTACAGAGTATCCGACCAACTGCGGCAACGTATTCTGCCTGTCCAAGGAAAAATATGATGCTGCCACTGCAGGATGGCTGCAGTACTTCGTATCGAACATCGGCAACTATGCTATGGAGAACTATCAGAGCATCCGCGGTTACAAGTATGACACCGATGACAGCCAGCTCGGAACTACAGTCAAGGCCATCGTAGACGATATCAACAGCGCTACAGGTGCTACCGCATGGTGGGAAGCATACATGGATGATCAGACCAAGGCTGCAGCTCAGGATAACATCCAGAATGTGCTGAACGGAGATATGGACGGACAGCAGTACTGTGAGTCGATACAGGAAGCGTATGACCTCGCGAACTGATGCTTTGCTGACGCGCAGACAGGCTGATGCCTGAAACTTCTGACGGGTATGCCATCCGGCTGCCTGTCGGCGAAAACGGAGACATATATGTAGATGCCTGTCGGCGAAGCCGGCACGGACTTTCATGCAGGCTTGAGAGTTTATTGAAGAATTGAATGTGGGCTGCTGAAGGAATCTGCATGACCTTCAGCAGCCCTTATCACGCTATGCCACTATAATACAAAGCGTTTATTGCACCGCCTGACGGGGAATTTGCCATGAAAAAAGTTTTATCGAATAAAAAAGTCATTGCGCTGTTTGTCATTCCGGCGCTGATCCTGTTTACCGGTCTCGTTGTCGTTCCGGTTGTATGGTCGTTCTATTATTCACTGTACAGCGGCACACCGGGACTGAACTGGGAATTCACAGGCCTGAAGAACTACGGAAAACTGTTTATTGATTCCAAGTTCAGAGATGCCCTGGTCGTCACGCTGGAATACATTCTGATGACAATGATGGGCATGGTGATTCTCGGTCTGCTGCTTGCACTTATTTACCGGTTCTGGCTGAAACATTTCAAGAATCTTGTGAAGACCATCACATTTTTCCCAGTTGTGCTTCCGACCGTTGCCGTGGGACAGCTTTTTAAGAAGATTTACGAGATCCAGCCGTATTACGGACTGCTGAACAGCCTCCTCGCAGCTGTCGGGCGCCAGGATCTGGTTCAGCCATGGATCGGACAGCAGAGTACGGCCCTCCGGTCCCTGTGCATCATGGATGTCTGGGTATCCCTTGGATTCTACGCCGTTATTTTTTACGGGGGACTGCTGGATATCTCCGATGATGTCATCGAGGCGGCAAAAATTGACGGATGCAACAGCTGGCAGCTGTTCAGCCGCGTCCTGATGCCGCTGCTCAAGCCGGTGACGATCACCTGCCTTGTCTTTGCCTTTGCAGGTACGGTCAAAATGTTCGAGTCAGCCATCGCGCTGACGGGCGGAGGACCGGGCAGTGCGACAACGTCGCTGTCCATGTACATGTACAACGTGGCATTTGAATACAGAAATTACGGTTACGGTTCTGCTGTGGCGATTGTGATCTTCCTGATCTGCATCGTCGGCACACAGATTATCAAACGATTTGATGTGAAGGAGAGCGATTGAGACGATGAGTAAGAGAATAAAAAGTGTCATACGGGTAATCATTATTGTGGCCATTGTCGTCATCGACGCATATCCTATCTTCTGGCTGCTGACATCTGCCATGAAGTCGCCGACGGAGTTCACGGCCAATCCGTCGTACTCGCTGCCGGAAGGCTTCTATTATCAGAACTTTGTCAACGCGTGGACGCGCGGACACATGGGCCGGTATTTCCTGAACAGCCTTTTCTATACGGTTGTGGCTCTGCTTTTCATCATCCTGATCACCGTACCGGTGAGCTTCGCACTGACAAAAATGCGCTGGAAGGGCAGGGAATTTTTCTCAAATTACTTCCTGACGGGACTTATGGTCCCTGTCGCCACGGCGCTTCTGCCGCTCTTTCAGATCTACAGCAAAATGGGGATTCTGAACACCAGATTCTGCCTGATCATCACCTATATCGCCTTCGGTCTGTCGCTCTCCATCTTCCTGATGTGCGGCTATATGAGGTCTCTCTCGGATGAGATTCTGGAGGCGAGCGTCATCGATGGCTGCGGCATATTCAAGATGATGTGGTATATCGTTGTTCCGCTGATGAAAAACGGCATCGTGACCGTTCTTGTCCTTCAGTTCTTCTATAAGTGGAACGATCTGCTGTTCTCCATGACGTTTGTCAGCGACAGCAAGCTCAAGACCATTCAGACAGGTCTTCTGTACTTCACGGACGAATTCGGAACCAAGGACTGGGGCTCCATCTTCGCTTCCATAGCCATCAGCGTACTGCCGATGCTTGTCATCTATCTGTTCCTGAACAAGAAGGTTGTCGAGGGCATGACGAACGGTGCCGTCAAGGGCTGACGGAGACGGCGCGTGCATCCTGACAGAAAAAAGGGTGCGCAGGCAGACGGATATGGCATGTGCATCCTGACAGAAAAAGGGTGCACATGCAGACGGAAACCGGATAAACACCTGACACAGAAAGGATTTACATGCTGACAGATACACGAAATTCCGAATATGCGCAGCTCAGCGGTCTGGACGGAAAAAGCGTCTCCTGGACGGGAAATTTCTGGAAGGATGCGGTGGATGTCTGTGCGAAAAATATGGTGCCGCAGCTTCAGCATATGTTTGAGGCGAAGGACATCAGCCACGTGGTCGAGAATTTCAGAATCTGCGCCGGCGAGGCGGACGGAGATTTTGACGGTACATTTTTCGGCGACGGAGATTTCTACAAGTGGATGGAGGCGGAGCTGTATTCCGCCGTGCTCCTGCAGGACGAGACGAGATTTGAAAAGCTCCGTTCCTACATCCGGCTGATCGGGAAGGCACAGCAGCCGGACGGCTATCTGTCGACGAAGCAGATCATAGCCGCCATGCACGGGGAATCTGCCAGAAACAGAGATATCAATGAATTTGAAGTCTACAACATGGGGCATCTGTTCACGTCGGCCTGCCTGTACAAACGGATGACGGGCGATGATTCTTTTCTGATCATTGCGGAAAAGGCGGCCGGCTATCTGAACAAGCTTTATGACCAGGCGGAGAAAAACGGGAATGTCCAGACGGCAGTGTGCCCTTCGCATTACATGGGTCTGATCGAGCTTTACCGGACGACGGGAAAGAGGCAGTACCTTGATCTCGCGGCGAAGGCCATTCGTCTGCGCGACAGCGTGAAAAACGGGATGGATGACAACCAGGACCGTATTCCCCTGAAACAGCATCACAGGATCATCGGACATGCCGTGCGTGCTACGTATCTGTATGCCGGCGTGGCTGACCTGTACGCGGAGGAAGGCGATCCGGACTATCTGCGCGTGCTGCATGATGTCTGGCACAACATGGTTTCGACAAAAATGTATATCACCGGCGGCATCGGTGCGCTGTATAACGGCATGTCGCCGTACGGTAATTTTTTCATCGACCAGAAGATTCACCAGGCGTTCGGCTATGAATATCAGCTGCCAAATATCACGGCGTACAACGAGACATGCGCTGCGGTGGGTCTGATCATGTGGGCCTACCGGATGTTCCTTGTGGAGCCGAAGGCCGAGTATATCGATGTGCTGGAGCGTTCTCTGCTGAATGCAGCCCTGGCTGCGGTATCGCTCGACGGAAAGAAATTTTTCTATGAAAATATGCTCCGCCGGGCAAAGAAACTCGACTATGAACTCATATGGCCGCTGACACGCACGGAATACATCCTGAGCTACTGCTGTCCGCCGAATCTGGCGCGCCTGATCATGGAATCACCGGAATACGCGTACGCTGTCTCAGGCGATGCGGTGTACACCGGCCTGTACGGTCAGAACCGCACACATTTCCGGCTGTCCGGCGGGGCTGATTTTGTCCTGGAGGAGATCACGGATTATCCGTATGACGGAGAGATCCGCTTCCGTGTCAGTGAAGTGACAAATGATGCCCCGGTCACGCTGATGCTCAGAGTGCCTGGCTGGGCGGAAGACGCTGAGATCACCTGCTGCGGAAAGACAGCGGTGTGCGGAAGGAAGGCAGCAGGGACATATCAGCCGGTAAGGCTGGCGTCACTCGTGCATGGGGAGATCGTGCTGAAGCTTCCCATGAAAGCAAGATGCACCATGGCCAATCCAATGGTGGAAGAGGACACCTCACAGATCGCCATTGAGAGAGGACCGCTCGTCTACTGCATGGAGCAGCCCGACACGGATGCCGATACGCTGGACGACATCTGGCTTGATCCCGATGCAGCCTTTGAGCTTCGCTTCACGGAGATGGAGGGACGCAGGATCGGTACGCTGGAGACGACGGCATACCGTCGGACACTATGGAAGGAAACGCCCGACGGAGACCATGTGCAGGAACTTTACCGCACGCTGCCGCAGACGGCCTGGGATCCGGTCAGAGCCCGGCTGATTCCCTATTTTGCCTGGGATAACCGCGGAGAGGGCGAGATGCGGATCTGGATGCCGTACCGCACACGGTGAACCGCAGCCCGGCAGCAGTTGGTGAGAATGGTCTGACGGACAGAATACAGTGGCTGCCGGATACATGCATGATCATGCGGCTGCCGGATGAACGGCCTGCAGAGAAAAATATACGGAGGGAATCAGAGAAACAGGATGAAAGAAGAGAGCATGCCGGTTTCGGTGCTGCAGTCCCTGCCTGCGTATGACAGCGACAGAGTAGAGCAGGCGCTCAGCGCAGAGGCCGGTCGGAATAAGCGCAAAATTATTGTACTGGATGATGATCCCACGGGTGTGCAGACAGTGCATGACGTATCGGTTTACACGGATTGGTCAGAAGAAAGCCTCCGGGAGGGATTGGAAGAACCGGGGAAGCTTTTTTATATTCTGACCAATTCCCGTGCGTTCACGGAGGAACAGACGGTGCGTGCGCACCGGGAAATAGCCAGACGCGCAGCAGCGGCAGCCGCAGATGCGAACACGGATTATCTGCTGGTCAGCAGAAGCGATTCCACGCTGCGCGGACATTTTCCTCTCGAAACGGAGACGCTCCGGCAGGAGACGGAACGGGTGACAGGGAGAAGCTTTGACGGTGAGGTCCTGTGTCCGTTTTTTTCAGATGGCGGCAGATACACGATCGGTAATGTCCATTATGTGAAAAGCGGTGACACGCTTGTACCGGCGGCGGAGACAGAGTTTGCGCAGGACAGAACCTTTGGCTATCATGCCAGCTGTCTTCCGGCGTATGTAGAGGAGAAAACACACGGAAGATTCAGAGCAGCGGACTGCGTGTGTATCTCCTTGCAGGAACTCCGGGCGTATAATTACAATGGGATTGAGAAAAAACTTCTGGGGGTGCATAATTTTAATAAAGTTATCGTGAATGCGGTATGTGATGATGATGTAAAGGTCTTCGTCACGGCGCTGTACCGGGCATTGGACGCCGGAAAGCGGTTCCTGTTCCGCACAGCAGCCTCGTTTGTCAAGGCGCTCGGCGATGTGGACGACAGGCCGCAGCTCACGCATGAGGAGCTGTGTCCGCCGGAGGGCGGGCGTGCAGGTGTGATTGTGGCGGGCAGTCACACGGCGAAGACAACAGCGCAGCTCGAGGAGCTGAAGAAGATTCCCGGCTTGGATTTCATTGCCCTGGATTCGGATCTGGTGCTCGAAGAAGGCGCGCTGCAGCGGGAAGTACAGAGAGTTGTCGCTGAGGAGGAAAAAAGCCTGCGGGCGGGCAGAAGCGTCTGCGTATATACCAGACGAAGACTGCTGAGCGTTCCCGGCGATACGGAGGAAAAAGCCCTTGTCCGCTCGGTGCAGATCAGCGAGGCGGTTCAGCAGTGCGTGGGCCGGCTGACGGTCCGTCCTGCCTTTATTGTGGCAAAGGGCGGTATTACCTCCAGCGATATCGGCGTGAAGGCACTGGGGGTGCGCCGTGCGCTGGTCATGGGTCAGATTGAGCCGGGCGTACCGGTGTGGAAAACAGGATCGGAAAGCCGTTTCCCTGGTGTTCCCTATGTGATTTTCCCAGGCAATGTTGGAGAAACGGATACACTCAGGAAAGCCGTGGAGGTTCTCATGGCATGAGGCCGGCAGAACAGTCAGGATCGAACAGACAAAAGGAGAGCAGAATCATGAAAGTGGGTCTTATTTATACAGGCAATACGCCGGAACTGACAGAACTCGTGGAAGGTGAAGTGAAGAAACAGCTTGGAAGCAGTGTGGAAATGTTCAGCCTCGAGGATGCTTCAATCCTGGCAGAGACGCGTGACGCCGGATACGTCACGGCGAATGCGGCCGCGCGGCTGGTCACAATGTTCATGAAGGCAGTGCAGGAGGGATGCGACGCCATCCTGAATATCTGTTCCTCCGTCGGAGAAACCGCCGACAGCGTACAGGATCTGGCGGATTACATCGGTGTGCCGATTGTGCGGATCGATGAGGAAATGTGCAGGGAGGCTGTGCGAAAGGGAACGAGGATCGGTGTCATGGCCACGCTTGAGACGACGCTGGAGCCGACGAAGAATACCATCCGGCGTATGAGCCGTGCGTGCGGCAGGCCCGTCGAGATCGTGGACTGTCTGGTGGAGAATGCCTTCGGACTGGATCAGGATGCATTCCGCGCCCGGATGACGGAGAGCGCGGAGAAGATCGCTGATCAGGTGGATGTCATTGTTTTTGCCCAGGGAAGCATGGCCTACTGCGAGCAGTATATTGCGGATAAAGTGCATAAAACGGTTCTGTCCAGTCCGAGGTTCGGAGCGGCTGCACTTCGCAGAGCACTGGAGGACAAGGGAACACTGTAAAGATAAATACGCAACACAGAGAACTGTGCGGCGGCAGCCGCGAGTGTCAGGCTTCGGGAGAAAATATCATTGCTGGGCAGCTGCATAAGTATGCGGAAGGAACTGTGCGGAGCAGGCAGCGCCTGCGGCGTACAGATGTGTGACGAATGACGGCGAAAAAACTGATCGTAATAGATGATGAATATCTGGCCGTGCGCGGTATTGAGGCCATGATGAGCAGAATGGATGTTTCATACACGTTTGCCGGTTCCGCGCAGGACGGCATCAGCGGGCTGAAGCTGATCGAAGAGGTTGAGCCGGATCTCGTGATCACGGACATCCGCATGCCGGGATCTTCCGGACTGGATCTTATCGCGGCGGCCCGGAAGAAATATCCGGATATGGTTTTTGCGCTCATCAGCGGCTACCGTGAATTTGAATATGCGCGCAAGGGACTGGAGCTGGGCGCGGTCAGCTATATCGACAAGCCGATCACGAGGGAGAAGCTGCAGGCGCTTTTTGAGCGGGCGGACAGAGAGCTGATGAAGCATAAGCACGATATTCTCCAGAATGACCGCGCCTCCGCACTTGCAGAACTGAAGATGTCCCGCAGTATTTTTATCGAAATGGTCAATGACAGCCGGACAGACGGATGGAGAGAAGAGCTGGCACACTTCCGCGCGATCCTTACGGACTATCGCTTTACGCTGGAGGATTACGGAAATGAATGCTATCACCTGGTACGTTCCATCGAGGAGGCTTACTATGAGAAGTGGCGGATGTTCGAGCCGGATGCACACCTCGCGCTCTACCACAATGTAGAGGAGCTGAGCTCCCGCGAGGCGGTCGATGCGTACACGGATATGATTCTGGAGCACGTCCGTGAAAAAATATCTGCCCGCAGGACAGGAACCTCCTATCGCGTGGTAACGCATGTCATCGACTATATCAACGGAAATTACCAGGAGGATATCAGTCTCAGCGCAATGGCGCAGAAGGAAGGCGTCAGCGAGACGTATCTGAGCATTCTTATCAAGGAGGAAGTCGGCATTTCCTTTGTGAAATATCTCACCAATGTACGGATCGAACACGCCAAGGATCTGCTGAAGAGGGGATACCGCGTAAATGAAGTGAGTGAGATGGTCGGCTACAGCAACTACAGGTACTTCGGCAATGTATTCAAGAGAGAGGTCGGCTGCACTCCGATGGAATACAAGGCCAGATCAGGAGATAAATAATCCGTCCGCCGTGACGGCGGCAGCACATATGAGGTAAAAGACATGAAAAAAGTAATGATTTCCGTTGCTCCGGTTTCCAATACCGATACTGACATCCGGCCTGAGGCGATCGCGGAGGATGTCTACCGTTCGTATCTGGAAGGCGCATCCATGGTTCATCTGCATGTGCGGGATGCCCGGGGCAGACTTACCGCCGATATGACAAAGCTGCAGGAGATTGTCGATGCCATACGGGCGCACAGGGACTGCGATATCGTGATTGAGATCTCCACAGGCGGCGTGTCGGATCTGACCATAGAGGAGAGATGCGCGCCGTGCACTGCTGACTTTGCGGAAGCACTCAGCCTTAATGTGGGATCTGTCAATCTGGGCAACGCGGTGTACCGGAATCCGATCCCGGATGTAGAGTATTGCGTGCAGCAGATTCTCACCCATGACAAGCGTCCGGAAATCGAGGTCTTCGAGCTGGGCATGATCCATATGGTTAAGGAGCTCGATGAGAAGTTTCACTTCGTCAGGCCGATACTCTTTGCCCTGGTTTTCGGCAACCGCGGCGAGATGCCTGCAACGCTGCCCGCTCTGCGGCATATGACGACGTATCTGCATGAATGTTTTCCGGATAACGATGCCGTTCGCTGGGGATATACACAGGCAAACCGGCGCGACTTTCAGATGATGCGCGAGGCGGTGGCCATGGGCGCCGACAGTCTGCGGGTTGGATTTGAAGATTCGGCCTTTCTGGATCCGGATACGGTGGTCGACAGCAACTGGAAACTGATCCGGCGGACGGCGGAAATCGTCAGAGCCGGTGGGGCAGAACCGATGACACCGGACGAGGTGCGGGCGATGCTGCATATGAAGGGGCATGCATAAGGCCGCTCACGGCAGGTGCTTTCATCGGCGTATATCAGGAAGATGAAATTCAGAAAAACATTCAGCGATACGGCGCTGTCATCGGATGAGAAGCGTGAGACGGCACCGGAAAACAAACCCAGGAAGCATACGATCCGGGCGCAGATCCGGCATTCGATGATCGGTATATCGGTGATCATCATGCTGGTTCTGGCTCTCGGATTCTATCTGCTGTATGCACGGAATCTGGAGAGCAATTATCAGGATGATTTTACCTACAGTCTGGAGATGGCGGACCGCATCATGGAGATCCGCGCAGACAGCGTCATCGATCTGATGCGAAATCTTCTGACGGATTCGTCCTATATGGACACACTTTATTCACCGGAGGATGCCAACAGGGGGTATTTTACCTCTTCGCAGATGCGGACGCTGGAATCCGCTTCCAGTCAGATCACACGGCAGTCATCTCAGGTTGCGAACATCGCCTCCATCAGCCCGGACGGACGGCTCTATCTCTATTCCCTGCTTGGCAGCGGTGCGGAGTACCAGAAGCTGTATCAGGGCAAGACGCTCGTGGACGCAGACTGGGTACAGAAGGCCAGGGAAAAAGAGGGAAGAGAGACTGTTGTCGGTGAAAATGTGCTGACGGGTGAGTCGGATGTGCTTTCGATCACCAAGTGCATGATCAGTCCGGTCGACGGAAAAATACGCGGCTACCTTGTCGTCACGATCCAGAACAGGCTGTATCAGCAGGCTTTTGCCGGTCAGGGACGCTACCATTCCAACCGTTTCATGCTGATAGATAAATCTCTGGATGACCGCTGTGTATATTACTCCGGTACAGAGGACACACAGGAGGAATTCTACCGCGCGTTTACGGATGGCGGACAGAGTGGCTATGTATTCAGCACATTGGACAGCGGCTTCAGTGATTTTCAGCTGGTCAGCGGCATCCGCAGGTCCGAGCTTCTGTCGGAATCCTGGCGGATGGCAGCGTTCATCCTTGCCATTCTGGCCGTGCTGATCCTGGCCTGTGTCATTGTCTCATGGCGGATCTCCAGCAGGATCTATCAGCCGCTCGGAAGGCTGGAAAATACGATCCGTCTGGCGAAGGAGGGAAGCCGTCATATCACGGAGCAGTTTGATGACAGCGAGATCGGACTGATCGGGCAGGAATTTACCGGCCTTGTCAACAGGAATCTGATGCTGCGGGAGCGGCTTCTCACGACGAAGATCCGTCAGCGGGAACAGGAACTGATGGTTCTGCAGGAGCAGATCAATCCGCATTTTCTGTACAACACGCTGGATGCGCTGTACTGCATGGCTGAGATTCATGGAACGGAGGACATCGCAGTCATGGTGGAGGCTCTGTCCGAGACGTTCCGGCTGAGTCTGAACAAGGGAAGCCAGCTGATCCCCGTGAGCGAAGAGATCAGACATATTCAGGCCTATATGACAATCCAGAATATGCGTTTCAACGATCGTTTCACGCTGGATATCGATGTCGATCAGGAACTTATGCAGGTGCAGATCCTGAAACTGATCCTGGAGCCCTTTGTCGAAAATTCGGTGGTCCATGGCCTGGAACCGAAGATGGATGCGGGACATATTTTACTCAGTGGAAGAAAAGAGGATGATCATACGATTGTCTTCGTCATACAGGATGACGGCGTAGGCGTAGATTCGATGGAAAAGCTCCATCAGGGGTACGGATTCTCCAACGTGTGTGAAAGAATCCGGCTTTATTACGGAAAAAATTCAGGCGTCACCGCGGAGAGCTGCGAGGATGGCGGACTGAAGATTACCGTCCGTATTATGCTGAAGGACAGTGAATGGGACGACGATACGATATAAGGAAGGCCGTTTTTCTAAAAGGCACGGGTCTGCTATATGGGATTGGCGTATGCACACGTCTGTCATCCGGACCCGGCACATAAGCCCGCCATCCGGTCCCGGCACATACGCTGCCGGAGCCGGATGGCGGGCTTTATGATCATACGTCAGCTTCTCTCGAACTGCGCGGAATAAAGCTGTTTGTAGAATCCGTTCTTCTGCAGCAACTGTTCGTGATTGCCCTGCTCGATGATGTGACCGTCGCGCATGACGAGAATTTCATCGGCATCTCTTATCGTCGAGAGCCTGTGTGCCACGACGAAGCTCGTTCTCCCTTTCATCATCTCATCAAAGGCTTTCTGGATACGGATCTCTGTCAGCGTATCAATGGAAGATGTCGCCTCATCGAGGATCAGGATCGGCGGCAGATGCAGCATGACTCTGGCAATGCAGAGCAGCTGTTTCTGGCCGGCGGAGAGGTTTCCGCCGTTCTCTTCAATTTCCGTATCATATCCCTTCGGCATGCGCATGATGAAACTGTGCGCATATGCTTTTTTTGCCGCTGCAATGATCTCTTCATCGGTGGCATCCGGATTGCCATAGGAGATATTCTCCCGGATCGTGCCGGATTTCAGCCAGGTGTCCTGCAGCACCATGCCGTAATTATCCCTGAGACTGGTGCGCACGATGTGGCGGATGTCTGTGCCGTCGACAGTTATGCTGCCGCTGTCCACGTCATAGAAACGCATCAGCAGGTTGATCAGCGTGGTCTTGCCGCAGCCGGTTGGGCCGACGATGGCGATTCGCTGTCCCGGCTGTACGTTTACATTCAGATCCTCGATCAGAGGCTTCTCAGGTACATAAGAAAAGGCCACGTGATCCAGTTTCACGGCGCCGCTTGCGTGCTCCAGCGTGACGGCATCACTGTCGTCGGCCGGTTCGGGCTTCGTGTCGAGCAGCTCAAAGACGCGGGCGGCGGAAGCCACGGAGTTCTGGAACTCTGTCAGGACGCCGGTAATGTCATTGAAAGGCTGGCTGTACTGCTTGACGTAGCTGAGGAAGCTTGTCAGGCTGCCGACGGTCATGACCGCGCCGCCAAAAGGCGAGAGGAAGCACAGCAGGCAGCCGGCGAGTGCAACGCCGTCGTAGATCAGAGAGTTTACAAAGCGCGTGGCCGGATTGGTGAGAGAGGAGAAAAATGTTGCCTTCAGGCTGTAGCCTGAGAGCTCATGGTTTCTCTCTGAGAATTCATCCATGGCTTTCTTTTCGTGGCCGAAGGTCTGCACGACCTTCAGACCGCCGAGCATCTCGTTCGTCAGATCGGTGACATTTCCGCGCGCGGCCGACTGCTTCTGGAAATAGGAATAGGCGTGCGAGGAAATGAATTTAGCGATCACGAAGGACAGCGGTGTGAACACCACGACGATCAGCGTGGCGAGCGGCTGCAGCGACACCATGAAAATAATGGTGCCGATGATCGTGATTACACCTGTGAACAGCTGCGTGAAGCCCAGAAGGAGCCCGTCGGAGAGCTGTTCGATATCTGTGATGACGCGGCTCAGGAGATCTCCGGAGGAATGTGTGTCAAGCCAGGAGAGCGGAATGCTGTGGATCTTGTGAAAGGCCTGCACCCGGAGATCGCGGACGATCCGGTAGGTGATGACGTTGTTGACGTGATTCATGATCCACTGGGCAGCCGCCGTCAGGCAGATGCAGATGACGATCTTCCGTATGATCTTCAGGAGCGTGGAAAAATCAACGCTGCCCTTTCCCATGATGGCATCGACGCCGTCACCGATCCATACCGGGATGATCAGCTGCAGAAATACGGAGATCACAGCAAGGACCAGCGACAGGATGACAAGCGGCAGATAGGGACGGATACAGAGCAGGATCCGGCTCATCGTGGATTTCCTGCGGCTTTTTTTTCTGTCTTCTTCGGATATAACGCCGTTTATTTTTTCGCTCATATCAGACATCTCCTTCCCTGTCGCGCGCGATCTCTTCCGGTGTCATCTGAGAGGCGCAGATATCCTGATATTCCGGACAGCTGTTCAGGAGCTCGCGGTGCGTGCCGCAGCCGGCGAGCTTTCCGTCGTTCATGACAAGGATCTCGTCCGCGGATCTTACCGTGCTCACACGCTGGGATACAAGGATGACGGTGCAGCTTCCCGCCCGCGTGCGGATCGCATGCCGAAGCGCGGCATCTGTTGCAAAATCAAGAGCGGAGGCGCTGTCATCCAGAATGAGGATATCCGGCTTCCGGACGACAGCACGCGCGATGGTAAGACGCTGTTTCTGACCGCCGGAGAGGTTCCTGCCCTCCTGCTCGATCATCAGGTCAAGGCCTGCGCCCTTGCTGTCGACGAACTCCCGTGCCTGTGCGATGTCGATCGCTTCGTTGATCTCCTCATCGGTGGCGTCCTCGCGGCCCCATTTCATATTGTCGCGGAGCGTACCGTGAAAAAGCATGGCCTTCTGCGGTACAAGGCCGATGTGACTGCGCAGATCGTCAGTCCGGATCTGCCGCACGTCTGTGCCGTTCAGCATGACGCTGCCCGATTCCGTATCATAGAATCTCGGGATGAGGTTGACGATGCTGCTCTTTCCGGATCCGGTGCCGCCGATGATACCGATGGTCGATCCGGCGTCCGCGTGAAATGTGATGTCTGTAAGGGCCGGCTCCGCGTCTTTTTCATAGCGGAAGACAACGTCGCGGAAATCGATAGAAGCACCGTTGACTTTATCTGTATGAACAGCATTGAGATCAGATGTGGAAGCAATTTCTGCCTGCGTTTTGCGGTCAGCACTTTGATCTGCAGCGGAAACTGCACCGGTTACGGAAGGGAACGGCTGTGTGCCGTCCTGCATATTGTTGGTGATCCGGAACACGTCATCCACGCGGCGGGCGGAGGCCATGGCGCGGGAGAGCAGAATGATCAGGTTGGCCAGCTTGATCAGTTCCACGAGGATCTGCGACATGTAGTTGACCTGCGCGATGATTTTTCCCTGGGTGAGCGCACCGGCGTTGACCTGTCTGCCGCCGATCCACAGAATCGCGACAATGCCGAGATTGATGACGACATAGGTCATGGGGTTCAGGAGGGCGGATATTTTTCCGACGAAGATCTGGCGGTCGTAGAGATTGTCAGATTCGCTGTCAAAGGCGGATTTCTCACTTTCCTGCCGGTTGAATGCGCGCACGACGCGGACACCGAGGAGATTTTCGCGCGTTGTCCGCATGATCGCATCCAGCTGTTTCTGCACCTTGCGGTACAGGGGCATGGTAGCGAGCAGAACGGCGAAGACGATCAGGAAAAGTACGGGAATGACGACGACAAAGGTCATGGCCGTGTGGCTGTCAACGGTAAAGGCCATGAACATGGCGCCGAATACGACAAAGGGAGAGCGGAGAAAGAGGCGGAGAAACATATTGACGCCGTTCTGGACGGTGTTGATGTCACTCGTCATCCTTGTGATCAGCGTGGAAGTGCCGAGAGAATCGATCTGATGCCATGAGAGCGTCTCCATGTGCCGGAAGAGATCATTCCGCATCATCTCTGCCGTATCCGTGGCGACCTTCGCGGAAAAATACTGCGCCGTAATGGAAAAGGCCAGACCGCAGGCGGCGAGCACGAGCAGCAGGATCAGGCGCTTCACAAGAAAAGAGACGTCCCTTCCGGCGACGCCCGTATCGATCATTTCCGCCACGATGATCGGGACGAAAAGCTCGAACGTGGCCTCCAGCATTTTGAAGAGGGGCGCCAGGATGGATTCCACAAGGTGAACCCTCATATAAGAAAAAAGTCGTTTCATGATTACCTCCGGCACGGAAACAGCAAAGCGGCTGCCACCGGCATTCTGATTTTTGTGACAGCATCAGTTTACGCTGAAGGAAAGCCAGTTGCAATGTTTTTGCTTACTGCTCCGTGGCTCTGGCAGGGTCTGAACTGTAACGTACACATTCCTGCATGGCATGATATGACTTATCAAAATGAGGTATTCATGCTAAAATGTAAAAGGTTGTGCAGACGCGTGTGTTCGAGCCTGCCTGTCAGCAATAATAGACAAAAACACATTAAGCATATTGTACAATTTCTACAAAACACTGTTTACTTTTTCTTCGGATGGGTGTAGTTTCTAACTGTCTGATGGACAGATTACATCTGAAGGAATATTGATGATCAGGGAAAGCGGGAAAGAAATTAAATATCGTTTTCTGACTGACATATTTCACAGCAGAAACTGAGGAGTAAAAATGGGTTCTCTGGCTGATGATCTGAAATCAGGTCTTACGGTAAAAACAGTTTTCACTATTCCGCTGTTTGGCGGCATTCCGGTGAAGGAGTCTGTCGTTGTCACGTGGATTGTAGTCGCGGTGCTTGCGGTACTGGGCATCTGGCTCGGGCACGGGCTGAGCGTCAGGAATCCTTCGAAGCGTCAGCTCTTCGCAGAGCTTGTTGTGACAAAGCTGGATGCGCTGATCGGCGGCATGCTGGGACCGAACGCAAAGGAATACACCACCTATCTGGAAACGGTGCTTCTGTACATCGGCCTCGCCAATATCATGGGCATCTTCGGCTTTGTGCCGCCCACAAAGGATCTGAACACGACGGCGGCTCTTGCCATCATGAGCATCATTCTGATCGAAGCTGCCGGCATCCGGGCGCGTAAGGTCGGCGGATGGCTGCACAGCTTTGCTGAACCGGTAGCCGTCGTGACGCCGATCAACATACTGGAGATTGTCATCCGGCCGCTTTCGCTGTGCATGCGTCTGTTCGGCAACGTGCTGGGTTCCTTTGTCATCATGACGCTGATCGAGCATGTCGTGCCGGTTGTCCTGCCGCTTGTGCTGAGCCTCTACTTTGATATTTTTGATGGCTTTATTCAGGCTTACGTGTTTGTGTTCCTGACATCGCTGTTTATCTCGGAGGCGTGTGAGATTCCGACGCCGACGCCAAAGAAAAAACGGCTGAAGGGAAAACGCGGGAAGACAGCTGCGGATGCATCCGCAGAGAACACTACAGCAACGGCTGCCTGATGAATCTGGCAGAGAAAAACAGTTTTATAGAACAGAAAGCAGAAAAACAGTTTTAAGGAGGTAATTTTTATGGCAGCACTTGGTGCAGGTATTGCAGCTCTTGCATGTATCGGAGCAGGTATTTCCATTGGTATCGCAACAGCTCACGCTGTGGACGCAATCGCCCGTCAGCCTGAGGCAGATTCCAAGATCACGCGTAACCTGGTTCTCGGCTGCGCACTCGCAGAGGCGACAGCTATTTACGGATTCGTTATTGGCATCATGATCATCATGTCCTGATATCGGGCAGGAGAACTGTATGTGCTGCAGTCAGGGAAGCTGTTCGGAAGGTGCTTCTGACATCTGCCGGGGCTGCCGCTGCAGTTCAGAGCGTTTTATAAGCAAGAAGGAGCAGTTATGCTTGAGTTAGACATAAATCTGGTCTTTACCATCATCGATGTCCTGATTCTTTATTTTGTCCTGAAAAAATTCCTCTTCGGCCGTGTACGCAAGGTGATGGAGGAGAGGAAAAATGAAATCGATCAGTCCTACGCTGATGCCGGTCAGAAGATAAGGGAAGCAGACGAGAAGAAGGCGGCGTACGAGCAGCAGCTCGCTTCGATCGATCAGACCAGAAAAGAGAGCCTGGATAAGGCGAGAAAAGATGCGGACGCGGAGTATGACCGTATCATCTCGGATGCCCGCACGCGCTCGGATGAGATCATGAAGGATGCGCACAAGAAGGCGGAAGCCGATGCTGAGCGGTCCAGACAGAAGGCGGAAGACGATATCGCAGCCATGGTTAAGGAAGCTGCAGCCAAGATCGTAAACACGGAGAGCGACAAAGAGCTCTACGATGCGTTTCTTGATCAGACCGATCATGAAACAGCTGAAAACGCGTAAAAACCCGACGGATATGTTTTCTTCCGGTGAATGGTGAGACGGATATGAGTGAAAAGACAGACAACAGACCGCTGCAGGCGGTTCTACGGTGCGTGACACCGCCGGATGAGGAACAGCTGGCAAAGTTCCGGAAATTCCTTCAGAAAAAATATCATGCGGAGCAGGTGGAGATCGAAATAAAAGTCGAGCCCGAAATCAACGGCGGCTTTATTCTCCAGATCGGCTCTGAACAGTATGACTGGTCAGCGAGCGGCAGAACACGGCAGTTTGAAAACCGTATCGATGCGGCAAGGGAAAATGCGGCCAGAAACCGGAGCAAAGAGGATATCATGACGATCCTGAAAGGGGCCGTCGATGATTTCCGGCTCGCCGCGGAGAAGAGCGAGGTCGGCACGGTCGAGACAGCCGGAGACGGCATCGTCCAGATCAGGGGCCTTGATCATGCGCAGTACGGTGAGATCGTGGTCTTTGAGAACGGCGTTCGCGGCATGGTGCAGAATATCACCACGGATGGCGTCGGTGCCATTCTTTTTGACGAAGAGGGTACGATCGGCGAGGGCTCCCGTGTAACGGCGACGGGCAAGCGCGCCGGCATTCCGGTCAGTGAAAATTATATCGGCAGAGTTGTCAACGCGCTGGGCGCACCCATTGACG
Source organism: uncultured Eubacteriales bacterium (assembly GCA_900318405.1). Classification (GTDB taxonomy): domain Bacteria; phylum Bacillota; class Clostridia; order Lachnospirales; family Lachnospiraceae; genus Bilifractor. The sequence goes on from ONKP01000010.1 coordinate 18,460, forward strand.
GCGGCGCACCGATCAGTGCCAGTGAATATCGTCCCATCGAAGAGCCGGCACCGGGTATCGTAGACAGGCAGTCGGTCAGCCAGCCTCTGCAGACGGGCATCCTTTCCATAGACAGCATGTTTCCGATCGGCCGCGGACAGCGTGAGCTGATCATCGGAGACAGGCAGACCGGAAAAACATCCATTGCGCTGGATACGATCCTGAACCAGAAGGGCAAGCAGTGTATCTGCATCTATGTGGCGATCGGACAGAAGGCTTCGACTATCGCGAGCCTCGTGAATACGCTGCGCGAGCACGGGGCGATGGACTATTCCATCGTCATGAGTTCCACGGCTTCGGACCCGGCACCCATGCAGTATATTGCACCGTATGCAGCGACATCTCTGGCGGAATATTTCATGTATGCGGGCAAAGATGTCCTGATCGTCTATGATGATCTTTCCAAGCACGCGGTCGCCTATCGTGCGCTTTCTCTGCTGCTCGGCAGAAGCCCGGGCCGTGAGGCGTATCCCGGCGATGTCTTTTATCTGCATTCAAGACTGCTGGAGCGGTCAGCCCGTCTGTCCGCAGCGCTCGGCGGCGGTTCGATCACGGCACTGCCGATCATCGAGACGCAGGACGGCGATGTGTCCGCTTATATTCCGACCAACGTTATTTCGATTACCGACGGTCAGATTTTTCTCGAGAGCGATCTGTTCTTCGAGGGACAGCGGCCGGCTGTCAATGTCGGCCTCTCCGTATCGCGTGTCGGCGGTGCGGCGCAGACAAAAGCAATGAAGAAGGCAGCGGGTTCGCTCCGTATCGATCTCGCGCAGTACCGCGAGATGCAGGTCTTCACGCAGTTCTCTTCGGATCTGGATGAGGCAACGAAAAACCAGCTGAAGCAGGGACGCGTGCTCATGGAACTGCTGAAGCAGCCGCTCGGACATCCGCTTTCTCTGGCGGAGGAGGTCATCACCCTGACGGTCGGCGAGGGAAAGAAAATGATCGACATCCCGCCCGCACAGGTAAAGGCGTTTCAGGGAGCGCTGCTGACATTTTTCCATGAACAGCATCCGGATATCATGAAGGATATCGACCGGAAGGGAAGAATGGAGGACGAAACAAAAGATGAGATCCTCCATATAACTGACGAGTTCAAAGCCTCCTGGAATAAGAAGGATGAAGGCGGAGACAAAACGACAGAAGCAAAACCCGGAGTGACACAGGCAAAGCAGGATACATAAAGGCCGGAAAAACGGCATGAAAAACATGTCCGGAGAAGCATGGTTCTGAGCACAGAGGACTGACAACAGGCAGGTGGTGGCTATGGCTTCAACACGTGAGATCAGAGAGAGAATTTCAAGCGTTAAGAATACACTGAAGATCACGAACGCGATGTATATGATCTCCTCTACAAAGCTGAATTATGCCAAAGCGGCGCTGGCCTCGACAGAACCCTTTTATTATCAGCTGCAGTCGATGATCGCGCGTATCCTGAGGCATCTGCCGGAGGATTATCATCACCGCTATCTGGATCATCGCGAGGCAGCAGATGATGCTGATCTGCGCCGGGCGATTATCTGTGTGACGGCGGACAAGGGACTGGCCGGTGCCTTCAATCACAATGTTCTGAAGATGACGGAAAACAGGCTGCGGCCGGATTCCAATGACCTGCTGTTTGTCGTCGGTGAGGTCGGTCGGCATTATTTTTCGCACAGGGGCATTCATATAGACGAACAGTTCAGCTATACCGCACAGAAGCCGACGCTGCCGCGTGCCCGTGTGATCACCTCCCGTATTCTGGAGCTTTTCGGCAACGATGAGATCGATGAGGTCTACATCATCTATACGCAGATGAAGAACGCGATGGCGACGGAGGTCATCTGCCAGCAGCTGCTGCCGCTGCAGCGTCTGGATCATAAGCTCTTTGTGAAGCAGATGGGCAATGCGACGCAGGAGGATTTCAGCATGGAGCCGAATCCCTCCGTTCTGCTGGATCAGGTCATTCCCGAATATCTGACGGGTTTTATCTACAGTGCGCTGATTGAATCCTACTGCTCGGAGCACAATGCCCGTATGCAGGCGATGGATGCGGCGAACAAGAACGGCAATCAGCTGGTCAGTGAGTTGTCCGTGCGTTACAACAGAGAGCGGCAGGCCGCGATCACGCAGGAGATCACCGAGGTAGCTGCCGGCGCTCGCGCGAGAAAAGAGCAGATGCAGCGCGCTGCGCGGCGTCGCGCGATGAAGAACGCTGACAAATAATCCCGGTCAGTGATCTGCAGATGTGTGTAAGGATGCAGACATCTGAAACGGTATAAATCCGCAGGCGTGTGTAAAGATACAGACATCTGAAACGGTATAAAAGCCGCAGACGGGCAGAAGGATACAGACATCAGAGCCGTGTACGGGCGGAAAGAGGCTGTACAGGAAGATGGAGAAAAACAGTATGCAGATTGGAAAAATCACGCAGGTCATGGGACCGGTTGTCGATGTGGAATTTGACGACCTGCCTCTTCCCTGCATCAAGACGGCCCTTCAGTGTGACAACCACGGGAAAAAATGCATCATGGAAGTGTCGCAGCATATCGGTGATCATACCGTTCGCTGTATTCTGCTGGCTGCGAGCGAAGGACTTCAGAAGGATATGCCGGTCGTCGCGCTCGGCAGCGGAATCACCGTGCCTGTGGGAGATGACAATCTGGGACGGCTGTTCAACGTATTCGGTGATACGATTGACGGCGGGCAGGAGCTGAGCGGAGAGCGCTGGGAGATCCACCGCAGGCCGCCGGCTTTTACAGACCAGAAGCCCGTACAGGAGATTCTGGAGACGGGTATCAAGGTCATTGATCTGATCGCACCCTACGCCAAGGGCGGAAAGGTCGGTCTGTTCGGCGGTGCAGGTGTTGGCAAGACGGTCCTTATCCAGGAACTGATCCGCAACGTGGCAGAAGAACACGGCGGGTATTCCATTTTTACCGGTGTCGGCGAGCGATCCCGTGAGGGCAACGATCTCTGGACGGAAATGACAGCGTCCGGCGTAATCAAAAACACCGCGCTGGTGTTCGGACAGATGAACGAACCGCCGGGAGCCCGTATGCGTGTCGCAGAGACAGGGCTGACCATGGCGGAGTATTTCCGTGACGTAGAGCACAAGGATGTCCTGCTGTTCATAGATAATATTTTCCGATTCGTACAGGCGGGTTCCGAGGTGTCTTCACTGCTCGGGCGTATGCCTTCCGCCGTCGGCTATCAGCCGACGCTGGCTAACGAGATGGGTGAACTGCAGGAGCGGATCGCCTCCACAAAGAACGGTTCGATTACCTCCGTACAGGCTGTGTATGTACCGGCAGATGATCTGACCGATCCGGCGCCGGCGACGACCTTTGCCCATCTGGATGCGACGACCGTTCTATCGAGAAAAATCGTGGAGGAGGGCATCTATCCCGCTGTGGATCCGCTGGAATCGAATTCCCGTATTCTCGAGGAGAGTATCGTCGGAAAAGAGCATTACGAGACGGCACAGGAAGTGCTGCAGATCCTTCAGAAATACAAAGAGCTGCAGGATATCATCGCCATTCTCGGTATGGAAGAGCTCTCGGATGCGGATAAAAAGACCGTTTACAGGGCAAGAAAGATCCGTAACTTCATGTCACAGCCGTTCCACGTGGCAGAGCAGTTTACCGGTATTCCCGGCGTGTATGTGCCTGTGGAGGAAACCGTCCGCGGATTCCGCGCGATCATCGACGGAGAAATGGATAAATATCCCGAGGCTGCATTTACCAATGTCGGCACGATCGATGATGTAATCAGGAAGGCGGAAACGCTGTAAGCAGATATGCTGATCTATGAGCTGATCTGCCTGATGGTATTGTTGTAATATGGAGCAAACTGATCAGGTCTGTGCGATGGACTTAAAAAGCCCTTTAAGTTTATCGTTTTACAGATGAAAAAGCAGGAAAAAATATATGGCCGAGACAACGCACACCTTCCATCTGCAGGTGATCGCAACACAAAAAGTATATTTTGATGACCGGGCGAAGTCGGTGAATGTACAGGCTGATGACGGGCGCAGGCAGTTCCTTGCACACGCTGCGGACACAACGCTGGCCATCGTACCCGGCGAGATAGATATCGTCACGGCATCCGGTGAGACGATCAGCGCCGTTGCCGGCTACGGTGTCGTCATGTTTGCCAATAACAGGGCCGTTGTGCTGACCGAGACCTGCGAATCGCCGGAAGAACTGGACCAGCGCCGCGCGGAAGAAGCGCTCGACCGCGCAAAGGAGCGCATGCGTCAGAAACAGAGTATGCGCGAATACATCATGACGCAGGCCGCCATGGCGAGAGCACTTTCCCGTCTGAAATTCAAGGACAAGAACCTTCACTGACGTAACGTATATTTATCAACAGAAAAAAGAACGGGGAGCCGTGTATCACACGGCTCCCCGTTCTTTTCCATAATCTTCGAAAATACATCCGGTCTGCTGCACGCATTTTGCGTGTAATGGGATTTTTGCTGTGAACCGAAAACGCTTCCGGTCTGTTACCCGCACTTCACGTGTGATGAGACTGTCTGCAATCCGAAGAGTTTATACACGGAAGTTCATCAGGAAATTGATAAAGCGGTCACGCGGAACAGGTTTTGAATAGTAAAATCCCTGCAGGTAATCCACACCGCAGGAAATCATGAAATCCCGCTGCTGTTCTGACTCCACACCTTCTACAACGGCGTGTCTCTTCAGACTCTTTACGAGGCTGAGCATATTGGTCAGAATAATGCGGGTATTTTCATCTTTTTCTGCGCCCCAGAGGAAACTCTTGTCGATTTTGATGATCTGGAACGGGTATTTCATGACGTAGGAGTAATTGGCATTTCCGGTTCCGAAGTCATCGAGAGCAAAGGAAAATCCGGCGGCGCCCAGCTTTTCTATAGCGCTGCGCATGGCTGTCTCGTTATGGATCACAGCGGACTCCGTGATCTCCAGGCATATTTTTGAAGCCGGTACATGATAGAGACTGAGAATCTCCGTCAGCTGATCTGCCAGCTGCGGATCCATGCACTGGACAGGAGAGAGGTTGACCTCGACGAAATCCAGCCCGTATTGTTCCGGTTTTTCCTCTGCGAGGAAGGACACCATCTTTTCAAAAACCATGATACCCAGGCGGTTGATCATACCTGTCTGCTCAGCCACGCGGATGAATTCATCAGGCGCGAAGTAGCCGCCTTTTTCGTCCTTCATGCGCACCAGGGCCTCGCAGGAATGAATCCTGCTGTCACGCGTATCGAAGATAGGCTGATAAAAAACTTCCAGGGAATTGTTGCTGATCGCATGCTGCAGAGAAAACTCCACATCTTTCATCCTCTGCTGCGGTGCCATGTTGTTCTGGAAGTGCAGTGTATTTTCAGGCAGGCGCTCATCATACGGGCTGTCGATAAATACATTCATCTGATCTTCATCCGTGATCTGGTCAGGAATAGCGCCGATCCATATCTGCGTTGTCAGGAAGACCGGCGCCTCGTCGCAGTTCCACTCCTCATGGAAGCGAAGCTGGATCTTTCCCGCAATCTTCCGAACTTCATCCTCATCAATCTGGTAAAACAGAATAGCGTAGGATTCCTCCTGCGTGTGATAGACACGGATTTTGTCCGAGGCAAACTGCTGCAGCCAGGTGCCGATCATTTTTTCCAGGTGTCTGATCGTGAGTGTACCGAGGATCATGCGGTAATAACTGAGGCTGCTGATCTTGACGGAGATGACACTGGCCTTGTTCCGCGTCTCAAAGCACTGGCGGACGTCTTTCCAGAGGGCATATCTTCTGCGAAGGCCGGTGGATGATTCAAACTGATCGTTGTCACTCTCCAGAATGATGCAGATGATCATGACCAGGAGCGACTGAAGAAAAATAGTAATCTTCATATACTGATTGATGACCATGGGGATCATGGAGAGCCCGAAGCCGATCACGACGACCAGGATGCTGATATATTCAGGTGGGAGCAGCGCCTTCCTGTAAGATATCACGGTGAAGAGACTGAGTGACAGGTAGAAGACGTGTATTGCCACATAGAGCTGGATATAGATGATGCCGTGCATATATTCGCCGGTATTGGTGAAATAGTACACCAGTGTCCTGAGCGGAGGGATAAACAGGAAAACTATCATGATCACCTCCGGGATGCTGAGCAGGATATAGGTGCGGCGACTGGTCCTGTGGGTAATTCCGATAACCTCGTACAGGTAAATACACAGCGTGAAGGGCAGCGAATTGTGGAAAAAATGCGAGAAAAATGTTGAAATCCTGAGGATTCCCAGGTCGATGGGGATCCCCTCACCCATGATGTTCCGGCAAATGGATGCACAGACTTCACTCACGGCAGACAGTGACAGCGTGAACAGGAGGATCAGGAACGTTCTTGTCCTTCTCTCACGGATAATCCTCGGACGCAGCAGGTAAAAAATGAGAAGGATGGCATCCAGAAGGATCGCGCCGAAATCAAAATTCAGATTATATCTTCCAGTCGGGTAGAACATGCCGTTATCGTTTCCTTTATCCGGCAAAACGCGCCGGACAGGCGCGTTTTACCATGGGATTTACCATGGTTTGCTGTAACTGAAAAAGAACTGCTGTGCTTTCAGGACGGGCTGTACAGTCCGGAAGAGGCTGTATGCTGTCCCGGAAAGACCATACTGCCTGAAACAGAGCATATACATTCAAGACCGGATGAGAATGTTCGCACATTCGATCTTCGACAGGTCATAGACCTTGCCGCTCTTTACGCCGACGACAACCGGCCGCAGCAGCAGGTTGGCATTCTGCTTCACCACACGGGCTGTCTCGCCGTTCGACAGTTTGACCAGTGAGTCCACCGGATACAGGACCATGACCTTCATGAACGTTTGGAGAGCCCGCATATCCAGACAGGAGGACATGCCGAGAAGGATATCGACTGCCTCGCCCGGTGTATAGGCTTTTTTGTAGGGCCGCGTAGAAACCAGTGCATCGTAGATATCGGCCACCGCCATGATTTTTGCATAGGGGTGGATGAGGTTGGCCATGGCACCGACAGGATAACCGGATCCATCGGTCTTTTCGTGATGCTGAAGCATGGCCATGGCAACACTCAGGGAAATCTCCGGATTTTTCTTGACAAGATCGTAGCTCAGGCGGCTGTGCTGCTTGATGACCTCAAATTCCTCCGGCGTGAGCTTGGCGGGTTTGTTCAGTATTTCCGGCGGTATCAGCGTTTTGCCGATATCATGGAGAAGCCCTGCCGAACCGATCTCAGCGATCTCATGCTCAGACATTCCTTCAGCCTTGGCGATGATCATGCTGATTGTGGCTACGTCGACGCTGTGGTTGAACGTGTATTCGTCACTGGTCTTCAGCTCGGAAATGTTGAGCGCCACCGCCTTGTTCCGGACAATGGCATTCATGAGCTTCAGGGTGATGGACTTCACCGTCCCGGCCATCAGTTTGTTGTCCGGTACGGTATACATATATTCAATGCCTTTGGATACCTGCTGCTTTACACTGGCAGTCAGCTGGACCTTGACAGGATCCGGCTCACGCAGCCGCATGACTGCCACACGGGCAGCCGGAGAGAGGATGGTATCGGCCTCGCCCTCTTCATCGCGGCCAAAGCGCACGGTGAGCGTCTGAACGCCGTAATTTTTCAGGCCGTCAATGACAAAGGCCGTCAGCATGCTTCCGGATTCCGCCAGATGGCGTCCGAGACGGTCTTCCACCGCGCTTCCGAGAATCATGCCCGGTTTTGCCTTGGATATCGGAATGTTGATATAGTGTACCATAATTTTTCCCGACCGGGACGGCAGGATATGGAAGCCGTTCCCCCTCAAAAGACGGAAAATACGTTTGCGGTATTTCCGTAGTTCTGTTCTGAAAATTTACTGCTGTTGCTGATATTTTACTACAACATCGGGAAAGGGTTCAAGAAACAGTGCGGAAATATTCACCTTACTGGTTACTGTTCACTTTTTGTCAGCCACTGTCACACATGGAGACTCCCAAGCCGACCGCTCTCGCTTGTCCTCGGCCTGGGAGTCTCCATGTGTTCCGTGGCGCTGGCAGATTCTGAACTGTAATCTGCATCCTGACACTCAGCGCACTTCGAGAAGCTCGATGCTGAAGTTCAGATTCCTGCCCGCCATCTCGTGGTTGGCATCCAGCGTGATGGTTTTCTCGTCGCGCGCGGTGACGCGGACGGGAAGAACCTGGCCGTAGTCGTTCTGCAGATGTACGCGCTGTCCGATTGTCAGATTCTCGGATCCGGGGAGCTGATCAATCTGGAAGGTTACGACGGCTTCAGGGTCGTATTCGCCGTAGGCTTCGGCGGGAAGCAGATGGATATCTGTCGTCTGGCCCGGTTCCATATTGGCTACTGCCTTGTCGAATCCGTGGATCATCATGCCGGATCCGCAGACGAATTCCAGCGGTTCGCCTCTGTCATAAGAGGAATCAAAGGTGGATCCGTCATCGAAGGTGCCGCGATAGTGCACACGAACGGTTTTGCCGACATTTTTTCCGTCAAAGTCCGGTGTGTAATCATGATGGCCGCAACCGCCACAGCCGCCACCGCAGCCGCCACAGCTGCCGCCGCATCCTTCTTCTGAAGCCTCCTCTTCGTGATGGTGATCACAGTTGACCTCTGCACCGTTCAGTTCGCCGCGCAGATATGCGGCAACTGCTTCATCCGCAGAGCCTTCTGCACCGGTGGCAACAGCAATACCGGCCTTCTGCAGCGCGTTCAGGGCGCCCTGGCCGAGGCCGCCGCAGATCACAGTGTCTACGCCGTTCTGTGCGAGCAGATTCGCCAGCGCCTCATGTCCGATGCCGTTGGTGTCAAGCACTTCCCCGGGGGTGACGGTACCGTCCTGAACTTCGTAATATTTGAAGGCGGTGGAGCGGCCGAAGTGCTGGAATACATTGCCATTGTCATAGGGAACAGCTATTTTCATATAAAAATCCTCCATAAGTATAAACTGCACATATCATAACACGTCCGGGGTAATTACGCGAGAGGACATATGATTTGGCTAAGTGCTGCTATGATTTGCTATGATTTGGCAAAGTGCCGCCTGAGGCATTATAATCGGACATGGATTTATCTGCATCGGGCTGGCTTTTTGAGCGTTACAGATGTTTGATGTAAGAAGTTATCTGTTTTAAGATCCCGGGAGAATGCGAAGAAGTATGGTTTATATATTTTCAGCGCTGTATGCGGAAGCGCAGCCGCTGATCGATAAATACAGACTGAAAAAGAAGCGGGTCGTTCATGGTGTGGACAGCTTTCAGGATGAAGAAGGGCGGATCGTCCTTTCGCTCACCGGCTGTGGCGTGTACCATGCCATTTTTGCCGTGAGTTCTGTGCTCGCTGTCATGCCACCGGGCGCAGACGATCAGATGCTTTTCTACGGCAGTACGGCCTCTCTGAGGACTGCTGACACCGGCACCCTGAGAACTGCTGACTCAGGCAGCAGCGGGTTATACAGGATCGCTGAAATCTTTGATCTGCCTTCCGGGAGCAGATATTATCCGGGAATATCAAGAAATACCGGCCTTCCGGACGCAGTTGCAGTGACAGGCATGAAAATTTTGTATAAAAGTTCATCTGCGGACGGCGATGCAGTATCTGACGCGGATTTATCCGATGCCGGTTCGGGTATGGATGCCCCCGGTTGTAAAACAGGAATGAAGGTACCCGGTGTCATGTCGAATCTGTCTCAGCCGGACGTGATACCCGACATGGATGTGCTCTACGACATGGAGTCGTCCGGCGTATATGAGGCGGCTTCACGCCATATGGGCCCCGATCAGATCACGATTCTGCGTTTTATCAGTGATGCGGGAATTGAACCGCAGGCGCCGGAAAACAGAGATGATAACAGTTTGAGAACCGAACGGGTATCTCTGAGAGAAAACCTCAGCAGGAAAGCCCGTGAGGCAGCGCCGGCAGCGGTAAGCGTTATTGATGACATGCTTCGGGAAGCGGATGCCGGGAAAGAGAAGCGTGGAGACAACGCCATGACCGGATTCTCTGCGCAGGCATCCGATGCAGATCAGCTATGTGCAGATTCCCGCATGTCTGCAGCGGGTTCCTGTATGTCTGCGGCGGGTTCCTGCCTGTCTGCGGCGTTTGAGGCAGAGGCCGGACAGCTCGCCGAGCGCCTCTGTGCCAGTGTTTCCATGCGGGCAGAGCTGATGCAGTATCTGAAATATGCTGAACTCTGCGGAATTCCGTGGAGAAAAGCTGCCGATGAGATCCTGCGGGAAGACTGTGAGAACCGAAGAGAAGGCAAGGTGATACTGCGCAGGCTGGAAGACGAGATCCTGCACGCAGGCAGTACGGCTGACACCTGTGGCGGAATAGAACACAGTACAGTGGGCAGCTGTGGCGGAATGGAACACAGTACAGCAGGCAACGGTGGCGGAATGGAACACAGTGCAGCGTGTAACAACGAAGGTGCGCACTCTCAACGGACAGAAGGCGTGCTGCCGTCCGTACAGAAAAGCCACCTGATGCCGCCCTTTTCCTGTATTTACATGGAACAGGCGGCGGCTGACCATCCGCGCACGCAGAAAATACTTGCAGCGTTTCCGAACGCCAGACGAATTTACGTGGAAAATTACCGTGAGATTTTTGACCGGAGAAGGCAGAACTATCCGCTGCAGCAGGCTTCCCGGGCGCTGATCCTCGCACAGAATACCGGCGAGCTGATACACAGGGGATCGCCTGTCTGTCAGTCGTTTGACAACCGTTATTTTTATTACTGCTCCAGTGTGATGAACTGCCTGTATGACTGCGAGTACTGCTGGCTGAAGGGCATGTATGAGAGCGGACATATGGTGATCTTTGTCAATCTGGAAGATACGTTCCGTGAGGTGGACAGGCTGCTCCGGCAGCACCCGGTGTACCTGTGCGTGAGCTATGACACGGACCTGCTTGCCCTCGATCCGCTGACCGGCTATGCGCGGGCATGGGCGGAATTTGCGGCCTCGCGCGAAAATCTCACGATCGAGATCCGCAGCAAGGGGGTCGGCAGGCTTCCTGATCTTACGCTGTCTCAGCGCACGATACTGGCGTTCACCATGAGCCCGGATGACATCAGCCGCCGGTTTGAACGGTCGTCGCCGGAGCTGGACACAAGAATCCGGAATGTACAGGAAGCCATGAAACGCGGCTTCCCCGTGCGGCTCTGCTTTGATCCGGTGCTTGTCCTCCCCGGCTGGAAAAAATCCATGGCGGGCCTTATGGAAGAACTGGACCGGAGGATCGACTGGGCGGCGATTCGGGATGTCAGCATCGGAACCTTCCGGCTCTCGGCAGAATATATCCGCCGGATGCGCAGCCGGTACCCGGAATCTGTACTTCTGCAGTATCCCTATGTGTGCGAAAACGGCTATTATCATCTGCCTGACGATATCGAGAAGGATGCCATGCAGTACATGACACAGCTGCTCACAGAGAGAATCGGAAAAGAGCAGATATTTGTCTGGAGGGAGACCGACAAACATGAGTGAAGATAAAACTGCCTTTGAGAAGAAGACTGCTCACGATGAAAAGGCAGCGGCTTTCAAAAGTGATGCTGCCAGCGGAAAGAAAACGGCTCTGGTCACGGGAGCTTCCTCAGGTATCGGAAGAGCGACAGCAGAGGAACTGATCGCGGAAGGATACGAAGTCTGGGGAATCGGGAGAACCTTCCGGACGAAAAACGAAGAGACAGATTTCCACCCCGTCGTTCTGGACCTTCTGGATACACCGGCGCTGCTCGATTTTCTGAAGGACTTCGACAGGGAGCACAGAGATGATCTTAAGGTTCTTGTAAACAATGCCGGCTGTGCATATTACGGAATGCATGAGACCCTTAACCCGCAGATGATCGAAGAGATCGTCCGGACGGATCTGGAGGTGCCGATGGTCATTACCAGCCGTCTGCTCCGTACGATCAGAAAAAACAGAGGCAGCATCATCCAGATCTGCAGCGTCACCTCGCAGGAGCCGGCGCCGCACGGGACTGCCTACGGGGCGGCAAAGGCCGGCCTGTATGCTTTTTCCAGAAGCCTGCTGGCAGAAAACAGGAAGTACGGTGTCCGTGTGACAGCGATCCTGCCGGATATGACAGAAACCCCGCTCTACAGAAATGCCGATTTCGAACCTGATACAGAACCCGGCTGCAGCCTGTCGCCCGAAGACGTGGCCTCCGCGGTCCGTTATGCACTCACGCAGGACTTCCTTGTCGACACAGTCACGATCCGCCCGCAATATCACCGTATTAAAAAGAAACGGATGTAGGCTCTGAGATATTACGGCAGATCAGATGATGCTGCTACACTTTTGTGGCAGTCAGGCCGCTATTTATGGTATGATAACAGATGTGTATTTTCTGAAAAAAATAACGTACGAGAGGGAAGAAGATTTATGAGCAATCAGAGTTCTGCGAAACGTGCCACTTTTTCTGGCAGACTGGGTTATGTACTGACAACAGCGGGTTCCGCGGTGGGTCTGGGTAACATCTGGAGATTTCCTTATCTCGCTGCCAAATACGGCGGCGGTATTTTTCTGCTGGTGTACCTGATCCTCGTGCTGACCTTCGGCTATACGCTGATCATCTCGGAGACAGCAATCGGCCGAATGACAAGGAAGAGTCCAATCAGTGCATTTGCGCATTTTGGAAAAGGCGCCGGATACCGTTTCGGCGGATGGATCAACGCTGTCATTCCGATGATCATCGGACCCTATTACTGCGTGATCGGCGGCTGGGTAGTCCGCTATCTCGCAGGATACATCGGCGGCGGCGTTCAGGCGCTGGCCGGCGACAATTTCTTCTCGGAATTCATCGCCAACGGCGTATCCGTGGAAGGATGGTTCCTGGTCTTTGCCATCTGCACGGTCGTTGTCATTTTCTTCGGCGTGCAGAAGGGTGTGGAGAAGGTTTCCCGTGTCATGATGCCGGCTCTCGTTGTGCTCGCCATCGTTGTGGCCATTTATTCCGTCACACGTCCGGGCGCTCTGGCAGGCGTGAAATATTTCCTGATCCCGGATATGAAGCACTTCTCCTGGATGACAGTCGTGTCTGCACTCGGACAGATGTTTTATTCTCTTTCCTGCGCCATGGGCATTCTCATCACCTATGGTTCCTATATGGAGAAGGATGTCAGCATTGAAAAATCAACGTCTGAGGTCGAACTGTTCGATACCGGCATTGCCATCCTGGCAGGACTCATGATTATTCCGGCGGTGTTCGCCTTCTCGGGCGACAGTGCGGCGGATAATCTGCAGGCCGGCCCATCACTGATGTTCATCACGATGCCGAAGATCTTCGGCTCCATGGGACTGGGAACGGCGATCGGCATTGCTTTTTTCCTTCTGGTCTTCTTTGCAGCCCTGACCAGCGCGGTATCTCTCGCGGAGACGTGCGCATCTACGTTCGAGGATGAGCTGCATATGAGCAGGAAGATGGCGACGCTTATTGTCACCGTGCTCTACATCGGCCTCGGCACGCTCTCAAGCCTTGGCTTCAATGTGCTGAGCGGTGTTACGATCCTGGGCATGGATTTCCTGGATTTCTTCGATTTCCTGTCCAATTCCATTATGATGCCGATTGCGGCGATCACTACCTGTATCCTCGTTCTTCGCAGCGTCACGATCGACGGCATTACGGCTGAGGTAACACTCGGCGGGGCTCCGTTCAAGCGGAAAAAAATATATACGTTTATCCTGAAGTATCTGTCGATCCTGTTCCTGGCGGTTATTCTGGGCAGTTCGGTACTCAACGTGCTCGGTGTGATCCATATGTAATGAAGTTAAAGTTCTTCATGCTGCAATATCAGGAATGCATCTGAATTCTTCGTGTTGCAATATAAGGCATGCAGTCGAATATGCTTCATGCTGTACGTACAGGTAACGCAGTAAAAATATTGAATGCAGTATGCATATAAGAGGTGATAAAGATGAAGGTAGTATTGCTTGAGCCGCTCGGTGTACCGGAGGAAACAGTCGGCCGTCTGGCGGGAGAACTCACAGACAGAGGCCATACATTCAAAGCGTATGACAGCGTTTCGACGGATCCGGAAGAGCTGAAAAAACGCGCTGACGGGGCAGATGTGCTGATGATCGCGAATCATCCGCTGCCGGGCAGTGTGATCCAATCCGATCCGGCACTGAAATTCATTTCCGTTGCTTTTGTGGGCATTGATCATGTGGATACGGAAGCCTGCAAAGCACAGGGAATCCGCATTTCCAATACCGGCGGCTACTGCACAGACGCTGTCGCAGAGCTGGCACTTGGGCTGACGCTCGACTGTCTGCGCCGCATTTCCGCCGGGAATACCGCTGTACAGCAGGGAAAAGGCAAGGCAGGGCTTCAGGGCTTTGAACTGGCCGGCAAGACGGTGGGCATCATCGGAACCGGCGCCATCGGTATCCGCACGGCAGAGCTTTTCAAGGCGTTCCACTGCCAGCTGATCGGTTACAGCAAAACAGAGCGGCCGGAGGCAAAGCAGCTCGGCCTTGTGTATAAGAGTCTGTCAGAAGTGATGGCTGAGGCAGACATCATCTCTGTTCACACGCCGCTCACACCGGATACAAAGGGCTTGATCGGAAAAGAGCAGATCGGCCTGATGAAGCAGGGCGCCATTCTGATCAATACGGCGCGCGGCCCCGTTGTCGATACGGAAACACTTGCCGCGGCACTCCGCGCGGGAAAGATCTGGGCCGGAACGGACGTATTTGAGAAGGATCCGCCGCTTCCGGAAGGACATCCGCTGCTCGGCGCGCCGAATCTCGTCTGCACACCGCACGTCGGTTTTGACACGAAGGAATCCATCGAGCGCCGTGCGGCGATGGCATTTGAAAATGTCACAGCATGGATGGACGGCAAACCGGTCCGCCTGATGTTGTAAGTTGATGCGCGAGATATTCGGACGGAGAAAATTTTTTCTTTCCGAATGTCATCTGTCTTCTGCAGACGCATGTATGATATACGGCTGCAGAAGGCATATATCAGAACTATAAAAATGATCTGCATACAGCAGGAAGGATGCTGATAATGAGGCGATCGGCCTCGGGGCACTGGCGGCAGGCGTGAAGTTCTGCGCCGGTTATCCGGGCACGCCCTCGACAGAGATCCTGGAGACCATAGCAAAGAGGAATCCGGGAAATGTCTACGTGGAGTGGTCGGTCAATGAGAAGGCCGGCATGGAGGCGGCCGCGGGCGCTGCGCTTTCCGGCGCAAGAGCACTGGTCACCATGAAACAGGTCGGCCTGAACGTGGCTTCCGACCCGCTGATGAGCCTTGAATACATCGGCGTAAAGGGCGGCATGGTCATCGTCGTCGCCGACGATCCGGGCCCGATCTCGTCGCAGACGGAGCAGGACACAAGAACGTTCGGCATGTTCTCCAAAGTGCCGGTCTTCGATCCGTCATCGGTACATGAAGCGTACGAGATGATCCAGGAGGCCTTTGCCTTCTCGGAGAAGTATCACACGCCGGTATTTTTCCGCCCGACGACCCGCGTGGACCACGGCTATGAGTCGATCAGCGTAGAGGAGCCGGAGGAATATGTTTATCAGGAGCCCGAGGGATTCAAAAAAGATGCGTCCCGCTGGGTCATCTTCCCGAAGCTCTCTGTCCGCGCACATGCGGAGATCGAGAAGCGCAATGCCGCGCTCAGCGACACGCTTTCCTCGTACGACAGGAACTTTATCCTGCCGGAAACGGGGAAATTCAGGAAGATCGGCATCGCCACGCACGGCGTGAATTACGCCTATACGACAGATGCCTTTGCGGGCGGCGACCATCCGCGGGTTCTGCGTGTGGCGACACCGTTCCCCTTCCCTGAGAAAAAAGCGCTGGAGTTCCTTGACGGGCTGGATGAGGTGCTCTGCATCGAGGAGCTTGATCCGGTGATCGAGCGGGCGCTTGTTTTTCTCTGCGGAAAGCATCACCTCTCCGTGACGATCCGCGGAAAAATGTCCGGCAACGTGAAGCTCTCCGGAGAAAATTCCGTAGATGAGGTGCGGTCATATCTCAGAAAGTTTTACGCGGAGACCGGCTTTTCAGCTGACGATGTACCGGCTGAGATCCCGGCAGATGATGCCGTGCCTCCGCTTCCCGTGCGTCCGCCGGTGCTCTGCGCCGGGTGTCCGCACCGCGCATCCTTCTATGCCGTGAAGGTGGCCATGAAGGGCCGCAAGACGCTGTATGCGGGTGATATCGGCTGCTACACGCTCGGCAATGCGCATCCGCTGGATATGACGGATACCTGTCTCTGCATGGGCGCCGGCATCAACATGGCGCAGGGCGTCAACCGGATCGAACCGGATACGCGCGCGTTTGCTTTTGTCGGTGATTCCACCTTCTTTGCCTCTGGCATTACGGGAACCATCAATGCCTTCTATAACCAGGCGGATATCACGCTCTGTGTGCTGGACAACTCGACGACAGCCATGACAGGCCATCAGCCGCATCCCGGCACGGGCAGGACGATCATGGGCGATATCGTGGAGGCCGTCAGCATCGAGAATGTACTCCGCGGCATCGGTCTCACGACGGTGGAGACGATCAATCCGCTGGATCTGGACCATGCGGTGGAGGTGATCCGCAGAGTCGCCGACGAACCGGGCGTGAAGGCCATTATTTTCCGTTCGCCGTGCATCGTGAAATTCCGCCCTTCGAGCGGAAAGTCGCATGTGGATCCGGATAAGTGCATCGGCTGTCGGAAGTGCATCCGTGAGCTCGGATGCCCGGCGCTTGTGATGGACGGCGAGAAAGCCGCGATCGATCCTTCCCAGTGCACCGGCTGCACGCTCTGCGAGCAGATCTGTCCGGTCGGCGCCATTTCCGGAGGTGGTAAGAATGAATAAAAATATTGTATTCTGCGGCGTCGGCGGTCAGGGAACCGTACTCGCCTCAAGACTCGTGGCTGATGCGGCCATGAAAGAAAACCGGCATGTCATGACGGCGGAGACGATCGGCATGGCGCAGCGGGGCGGCAGTGTTTTTTCCCATATGAGGATCGATGATAAGCAGGAGAAGAGTCTGACAGTCGTCAGATCCCCGCTGGTCGCCCGCGGTGATGCGGACCTGATCATCGGATTTGAGCCAGGTGAAACTGTGCGGCAGCTGCCGTATCTGAAGAAAGACGGCTGGGTCGTGACGAGCACCCGGCCCGTTCAGCCGGTCAGCGCGATGATCGGGCTTTCTTCCTATGACAGCGAGGCCATGATCAGCTATCTGAAAAAACATGTGGCGCATCTGATCCTTGTGGATGCGGATCAGGCACTGGCAGATATCGGCAATCCCCGTGTACTGAATATCGTGCTCCTCGGCGCGGCGATCCGCACCGGCGAAGTGGGTGTGGAACCGGCCGATATCGTGGAGGCGCTGCACGCGCGTCTGACTGAAAAAGTGTGGGAAGTCAACGAGAAAGCGCTGGCCTATGCAGGCTAAAAAGGAGGGAAAACCGTGCAGATCAATGACACGCAGCTTCAGATGGTGAATGATCAGGTAAAACGTCTGATCCATTCCGATAATTTTTACGGCAGAAAACTCGAAGAGGCCGGCATCACAGAGGTAAAGACAGTGGAGGAATTTCAGCGTCTTCCTTTTTCCCAGAAACAGGATCTGCGCGATGCCTATCCGCTCGGTCTGATGGCCGTTCCGGAGGAGCAGATCGTCCGCATTCACTCTTCTTCGGGAACGACGGGAACGCCGGTCATCATTCCCTATACAGCTAAGGATGTAGATGACTGGGGCGAGATGTTCAAGCGCTGCTATGAAACGGCGGGCATCACGAATAAGGACCGCATCCAGATCACACCCGGCTATGGCCTCTGGACGGCGGGCATCGGCTTCCAGAACGGCGCGGAAAAGCTCGGCGCCATGACGATCCCGATGGGCCCCGGCAATACGAAGAAACAGCTGCAGTTCATGCAGGACATGAAGTCGACAGTCCTCTGCGCGACATCCTCTTATGCGCTTCTTCTCGCTGAGGAAATCGAGAAGGAAGGCCTGGAGGATCAGATCTATCTGAAGAAGGGCGTGATCGGTTCCGAGCGCTGGGGCGAAAAAATGCGCAACCGCATCAAGGGCGAGCTCGGCATCCAGATCTATGATATCTATGGCCTCACGGAGATCTACGGACCCGGTATCGGCATCAGCTGCGATTATGAGTGCGGCATGCACTACTGGGATGATTACATCTATCTGGAGGTTATCGATCCCAAGACGGGCAAAAATGTACCGGACGGCGAGTGGGGCGAGATC
>ONKP01000045.1 GCA_900318405.1 uncultured Eubacteriales bacterium
CGCGCCTTCAATTGCCGTCGTGGTGAGCGGATTCTGGCTGACCTTGTCGTACAGCACAGTCTCGATGCCGGCCGCCTTCAGACTGTCGTTCACGCGGTCATACAGTCCCGACTTCTTCGCGCTCGAATGGCCGGTGACGATCAGCGCCTTCTTTCCGTAAGGGCTGGCGAGTGTTCCCACCTGCTTTACCTTGCCGGGGCCAAAAACAATGTTGACCGGCAGGAAATAACTGAAATCTTCTTTTCTGACTGTCGTTCCGGTTTTTGCAGCAGAGGATACCCTGTCGAGTGCCGCCGCCACTTCGGCGTCGTCCATCGTTGCCGCCGCTATGCCGGAAGATGCAGCCGCAGAACCGGCAGGCACTGCAGAAGCTACAGGTGATGCAGCTGTTGTATTGGACATAGCCGCAGCTGTTCCTGTCGCAGGAACCGCCGGCTGTGCTATGCCGCTCTCCTCTTTGGCTTCTTCCGCTGCGATCGCAGCCGCAGCCTCTCTCTCCTTCGCGTATTCCTTATCGAGCTCAGCATTGGCAACCACCTTGATCGTGCCGAATTTCTCGCCGTATTTGGCCTTGCATACAATATAGAAGATAACGCCGATTGCGGACCAGCCGAGGACGATCGCCCACTCCATCGGAGCCAGTGTAGCGCCGGTGCCGGGGATAATGTACATGACGATCATGAAGCCGGACATGAGAACTGCCATCGCGCCGACAAATTTATAATGCTTCACCTTGTAAGGTCTCGGCATATACGGCTCTTTCTTACGAAGGATGACAAACGAGATCGCAACCATGCAGTATGCCAGGCAGCATGCGAGGTTGCCGGCATCAACGATCCAGGTCAGCATTTTTCTTCCGAGAAGCGGTGCCAGGCAGCTCAGAAGGCCGATTACAAGCAGTGCATTGGTCGGGGTCTTGTACTTCGGATGCAGTTTTCCGAAGCTCTCCGGGATCATGTAGGATGTCGCCATGGAATACATGGCACGGCTTCCGCCGATCAGGAAGGAGTTCCAGCTTGTCACGATACCGCAGAGACCGCCGACGATCAGTACCTTCGCCATGACACTGCTGTTGAAGGCCCGCGCCATTGCATCTGCTGTCACAAGGCCGGAACCTGAATCCGTTGAAGCAGCCAGCTGCTCCGGGGACATCACGAGGCCGACAGCCAGGATGATCAGGGCGTAAAAACTAACGGCGAGGATAATCGAGAGCAGAAGCATCTTCGCTATTTTTTTCAGAGGAACGTTGATCTCCTCCGCCGCCTGCGGGATGACATCAAATCCGATGAAGTAGAACGGGCTCATCATGGCTACGCGGATGACATTGACTGCCATGCTGCTGCCGCTGTCGCCGTGGAACATCTGACTCGTCAGATTGGAAGGATCACCCTTGATCGCAGATCCGACGATCAGCAGGATACCTGCGCCGCCGATGATGCAGGTGAGGATCGTCTGCATAATAGCTACGGTCTTCGCACCGCGGATATTGATCCAGGTGATGAGAACAGACAGACCAATGGCTGCGGCAAGCCAGGTCGCGTATACATCAAAACCGGCCACCGTGTACAGATAGCCCTGCAGGAATGCCGGCCAGAGATACGTGATGATCGTAGGAAGCGCGCACGCCTCAAAGCACACAACACTGACATATCCGAGGATGATCGCCCAGGTGCAGACAAAGGATCCGTTCGCTCCCATGGCGCGGAAGCTGAACACGTGCTCGCCGCCGCACTCCGGCATGGCCGGTGTCAGCTCGGCGTAGGTCAGACCGATGAAGAAGATCATGATACCGCCGATCACGAAGCCGAGCATGGCGCCGATCACGCCGCCTCTCTCGATCCAGTCACCGGTGGAGACAACCCATCCCCATCCGATCATGGCGCCGAAAGCTATCACAAGGATATCCCACGCGCTGAAAACTTTGTCGAATTCCGATTGTTGTTTTTCCATATGACGTCCTCCTGTCAGCAGGGCTGTCGTCAGTTACACAGAAAGGCGTCAGAAACAGCGTATGAACCCTTCATACGTTTTCTGACGCCTTCGTCAATATTCTTTATTCTGTTGCCGGCGATCATTGTTGCCGTTCGGCTCAGCTGTTACTTACGCTTTGCCGCTGTTTGCTGTCTTGCTCAGATTTTGCGTTCCTGCAACCGTTTCCTGCCTCACTCATTCAGCATTTCAATGTACATGAGCAGGTACTTTGTCGTCTTGTCCCATCCGAGACGGCTGCTGTCGATCAGAAGATCACGCTGTGTGCGGTCGCCCCTGTATGTTCCCGTGATATACTTGTGCCTTGAATGATTCATCTCATCATTGTAGTCGATGATCTGCTTAGCCTCTTCCTCCGACACCTTCTTCTGCTCCATGATGGAGCGTACGCGCACATCCTTCGGTGCATAAATGAAGAAATTCAGCACATCATCCCTGTCTTTCAGCAGGAAGTTGGCACTGCGTCCGATGATGACACAGGATGATTTTTCTGCCATCTTGTGAATAACCATGGACTGTGTGTAAATAACACGGTTTGTCAGATTGGCGTATCTCGGTCCGAGCGAAGTCTCGAAGCTGTACTGAACACCGGTCTCCTGATCGGCTTTTTCGACGAGCCCACGATCTACACCGAGC
Organism: uncultured Eubacteriales bacterium; assembly: GCA_900318405.1. Classification (GTDB taxonomy): domain Bacteria; phylum Bacillota; class Clostridia; order Lachnospirales; family Lachnospiraceae; genus Bilifractor. The sequence continues at coordinate 2,626 of ONKP01000045.1, forward strand.
TCATCAACGACCTTATCCACCAGATCACGGTCATAGTATTCAATCCCCAGCTTCTGTGAAAGCATCTTGCCGATCTGAGGACCTCCGGCTCCGTATTCGCAGCCGATCGTTATTATCAGGTGATCCCTCTCCATGATCTTTCCTCCTGTAACAGCGTTTCCGCCGCTCTTCTTTTCAACGTTGTATAAGTCTACGCGCAAAGCCATAGTCGGCCTTGCACACCCTGCGGGTGAGCAGTCCGCCTCTGGCATGCGACGGACTTATACACTTACAATAAAAAGGAGTCCCTGCTTTCACGGACCGTGAAAACAGGGACCCCGAAAGTGCAGTTTATCAGATACTCTTCGCCGCCATTGGCGCGGGACTGCACCCGGCTCTCAGATATCTGTTTTTATAATGCTCAGCTGATTCGCAATGCTTACTCAGCCAGAGCCTCTTTGATGGACTCGTCGAAGATCTCGAGACCTCTCCTGGTCTGCTCATCTGTCATGCAGAGCGGAGCCAGGAAACGTACGCAGTTGCTTGCGGTACCTGCGTTCTCGATCAGAAGTCCTTTGTGAAGAGCATTCTGAATGATCTTCTGGGTCAGCTCGGTAGCCGGCTCCTTGGTCTCCGGATCCTTTACGAACTCGATACCGATCATAGCGCCAAGTCCGCGGATATCGCCGATCACCGGATACTTCTTCTGCATTTCCTTGTAACCTGCGGTTACCATCTCGCCGATGTGACGTGCCTTTGCCGGGTAGTCTTCCTCGGTGTAGATCTTCATTGCTGCAAGAGCAGATGCGCAGGAAACCGGGTTGCCGCAGTATGTGCCGCCAATGGTTCCGGACTTTGCAGCATCCATAACCTCAGCACGGCCTGTGATAGCGGAGATCGGCATACCACCGCCAAGAGACTTCGCAGTTGTGATGATATCCGGAGCAGCGCCTGCCTCAGCCCAGTACTCAGATGCGAAGTACTTACCGGTACGGCAGTTACCGCACTGAACCTCATCGGCGATAAGAAGGATACCATTCTCATCGCAGATCTTGCGGATTGCTTTTACCCATTCGATCGGAGCCGGAATGAATCCGCCTTCGCCCTGCAGCGGCTCAACCAGCATGCAGGCAACTTCATCGGCCGGTGTCAGCTCATCGAATACACGATACATACCGTCGATGTAGTACTGGATAGCTTCTTCTCTGCTGTATCCCTTCGGTGCACGATACAGATAAGGATACGGTGCTCTGTAAATGCCATCCGGGAACGGTCCCATGCCTTCGCAGAAAGCTTTCTTTGCTGTCAGAGCCATGGTCAGGTTGGTACGGCCGTGGAATGCGCCGCTGAAGCAGATGACATTCTTTCTTCCGGTGTAAGCCTTTGCGATCTTGATTGCGTTCTCATCGCACTCAGCACCGGAGTTTGCGAAGTAGGTCTTGTTGTGATCACCGCGGCAGGGCATCTTCTTGTTCAGGCCCTCAGCGAGCTCTACATATCCTTCATGACCTACGATGTTGAAGATCTCATGGAAATACCTGGGTGCCTGATCCTGAACAGCTTTTACAAGCTCCGGACGGGAATATCCGATATTCAGAACACCTACGCCGCCGATCCAGTCAAGGAACTTGTTTCCATCGATATCCTGGAACATAGCGCCCTCGCCGTGGTCAATCACGACGGGATAGGTCATGCCGCAGAGAGCCTTCGGGACATTCTCTTCTCTTCTCTTCAGAAACTCTTTGGTCTTCGGTCCAGGAATGCTGGTAACAATCTCAGGTAATTCATCACGTAATGCCATTGCTTTGTCCTCCTTAATGTCCCGGCGGTAACCGCCTGAAAAAATAAAAACGCCTTTCATGCAGTATTCCTGCATAAAAGACGTCTTTGTCTCTGAAAAATGTTCCGCTGTGCCATACAGCTAAATTGTCCTGTGCTCCATTTTATCGAACATCTTTTTCGTTCGATATCCTGAACACGAGTTTGTTATAGCACGGCCAGTATAGTATGTCAACATGTTTTTTTTCGCAGATTGCCGTGGCAGAAGGGCACGTCCCATCCGCTCCCATGCATCACGAAAACAGCGTAAACACAGGGTGTTTGCGGTATTTTTATACTCATATTCCAGTATAAAGGTCGTGGAATCGTGATTATTTTTCCTCATTGGATATGCAAAAAAGAAAATAATTCACGTCTGGGTCGTTCAATATATCGCACGGATCTGCTATACTGCAGTCGAATGATCTGTGCAATATATTGTATAAATGCACTGTGCTGATACCGGCGTGCACATTCGCAGGGCATCATACGCGAGAAGAGACAGCGAGGACATTGCCATGGATTATCTGGAACACAACATTTCTGAAAATCTCCATCGTTTCCGCACGATGCGCGGGTGGAGCCTGGATGACGCCGCTGAGCAGACTGGCGTGAGCAAAAGCATGCTCGCCCAGATTGAGAAGGGAACGGCCAATCCGTCGATCGGCACCCTGGGAAAAATAGCCTCCGGCCTCCGCATCGATTTCAACACCCTGACGAGCCCGCCGCCAATGGATTCCTGCCTGATCGAGGTTCTGAAGACGGAGCCGATCAAAAACAGCGAAAACGGGTACCGGGTGTGGAACTGCTTTCCCTTTGAGGATAACCAGATGGTCGAGATCTATCGAATCGATCTCGATCCGAACGGCGTCTACTCCTGCCGCAGTCACGGTGAGAGAACCCGTGAGTATCTGTGCGTTACCGAGGGCGAGGTGGAAATACGCTTCGGAAAGGAACGACACATCGTCCGCAAAGACTGCTGCTTCCGGTTCGAATCGGACCGCCCGCACCAGTACATCGGCGGCAGCACGAAGAGCTCGTTCCTAATGTTCTTCCTGTCCTACTGAAATCAAACCGGCAGCTGCACAACGAAGGCCTTGGTATAGTCCGGATACGGCTGCTCAAGCGTAATGCGCCAGCCATGCATCCCGATGATCATCGCCGCAATGGAGAGTCCGAGCCCGCTGCCGGCATCCGCACTTCTTGACGCATCCGCCTTGACAAACGGTTCAAAAATATCTGTCTCCTCAGGTATTTTTACGCCGTCATCGATCACAGCGATCTGCGCGACGGCCGCCTGCCGCCGTACCCTCAGAACGACCCGCGTATCCTTCGGATTGTGGCGCATCGCATTGACCAGAAGATTGGTGAACACGCGTGAAAGCTGCGTCGCATCTCCGCTGACGGGGATCGGATCGTCCGGAATATCAACCTCGAAACGCATCCCCGCCTGCTCCATATCCGTATACACGTCTGCCGCGCACCGGAGCAGGAGTTCCCGCAGGTCGAGCGGTTCCCTGTGCATCCGGAACCCCTCACTCCCCAGCTTCGCATACTCAAAAAGCGATGAAATCATCTCGCTCATCCGCCCGGTTTTGGCCACAATGGCCTGCAGATATTCCTGCCTTTTTTCCGGCGGTACCATGCCATCCGACAACGCCTGCGCATACCCGGCGACTGTCGTCATCGGTGTGCGCAGATCATGCGCCATGTCTGATATGAGGAGATTCCGTTTTCTGTCATATGCTCTGTGCTCTTCCTCGATCTGTTCTGTGAGCATACGGATTTTTTCACTCACGAGCCTCGCATAAACAAAAATCCCCACGGCGATCGGAAGCACATACAGCAGAAAAATAGCCAGCACAAGCAGGACAGCTTTAGATTCCGCCATCCTGTTGCGAAGGTAATCACTGCCATGACCGGAAGCAATGGCCACGAGGAGTCTCAGCATATCCCTGATTCCGCCGTTAAACTTTCCAAAACCGGCCGCAGAGATGGCACTGCCGAGCGCCGGATACAGCACAGCATCCATCAGGTGGGAAACAAGCAGTTCAACGCCGACCACGATCACCACCATGATGATGGTCCGTGTGACCAGATAGGCATAGATCTGCCGGCTGTCATATTTTTTCTTCATGATCAGACTCTCCATAGCCTCTGGGGTTCGGGCACAGCCTTATCACCTGCTCTTTAAACCTTCATGCGGTATCCGAGACCGCGAATCGTAACGATATATGCGTTCGGATCCTCCGGCGCAAGCTTTTCGCGCAGCTTGCTGATGCAGACCATGATACTGTTGTCCGAGACATAATCTCCCCAGCCCGCCTCGCCGATCTGCTGCTTTGTGAAAACCCTTCCGGGATTCTCCATGAAAAGGCACATGATCCGGTACTCCGAGGCCGTCAGGTTTATTTTTTTATCGCCGCGCAGGAGCTGACAGGAAACAGGATCCAGCGTCAGGTCGCCGCGCACAAGCTTCGGCACATCCTTCTGCGACTCCGTCTTATCCCCGGCACTGCCGAGCGCGGTAAACCGGCGGATATTGGAGTTGACGCGGGCAACGGCCTCCAGCGGATTGAACGGCTTGACGATGTAATCATCCGCGCCGAGATCCAGTCCGAGGATCTTATCCGTATCCTGGTCCTTCGCCGACAAAATGATGACCGGCATATTGCTGAACGTCCGGATCTCCTTCAGCACGTGAAAGCCGTCCATTTCCGGCATCATGATATCCAGCAGGCACAGGTCGATCCGCTGTGACCGTATTGCGGCCAGCGCTTCCTTTCCCGTGCCCGCTTTCACCACGTCATATCCCGCGTTCTGCAGGTACAGCTCAAGAAGATTCCGGATTTCTTCCTCATCATCCGCTACCAGAATACGGAACATTCATCCACACTTTCTTTCGTGCTCAGCCATTGCTTTCATGATCATCGGCGGCGCTGCCGCCGGTGTTATTAACGTTTCCATTGTTTGCGCCAACGTTATTTCCGTTGCCGTTATAACCGCCGTTGTTGCAGCCGTCATTATAGCCATTGCCGTTATAGCCGCCATTGTTCCAGCCGCCGTTATAACCATTGCCGTTATAACCGCCATTGTTCCAGCCGCCGTTATAGCCGTTGCCGTTATAACCGCCATTGTTCCAGCCGCCGTTATAGCCATTGCCGTTATAGCCGCCATTGTTCCAGCCGCCGTTATAGCCATTGCCGTTATAACCGCTGTTATTGTAATCACCGGTATACCCGCTGCCGTTATAACCACCGTTATTGTAACCGCCATTGTCATATCCGCCGGCCGGTGTCCCGTACATCAGTCTCTCGTAGAGCGCCGCATTGGTCATTTCCTGATACGGTGCTACATAGAAAACCTCGAGAATACCGCAGGTCAGTCCCCCGAGAAGATGCCAGCCGATAAAGGACAGATCAAGAACAAAAGCATTCCACTTCTGACCGTTCATCATATCGCGGCTTCTCTGAAAAGCCTCCTGCTCCGGCATATCCGGATTCTCCGCCAGCAGATACGGGATCATCCTGTACTCATACGACTTGTAGATGCCCGGGATCACAAAAAGCAGCGACCACAGAAAGATAAACAGGTCGTATTTAAACATGACATATACAATATTTTTGTAATTACGGTCAAATCCGCGCCCGACTTCTGAAATGTCAGCCTTCATATTCAGGTTTTTGACAAAAAATGTCTGCGAACCCACGTAAAGCGGATTGAAGACGAAAATTCCGACAGCCAGGGCAATCACGATCATCAGCGCCCCTATGCCCAGAAACAGTGCCGGCCAGTAAAATTCACCATAAAATCCGTAAGGGCCAAAAGCCACGTTTTCCACCGGTGCCTCAGTCCCACCGAGGGAAGAAGAACCAGCCGCAGCCCCTGTTCCGCCCGCGATCAGACTGACCAGTACACCGACCAGCACACACTTCCAGTAATTTGCCCGGAAGCACCAGCTCCCCTTCTCCTTTAATTCTTTTCGTGTCCACATAGGCCACATCCTCCTTATCATCTTCCGGCATCTCCGGTGTCGATGATACGAATATAACGTGCCATTCTTTCAGTCTGACCATGCAAATCTTAAACTTTCATTAAATACTGTATTAAGCCGTCGACAAGCCGTCGACGCGCAGACAGTTTTTGGGCATGCGAAGCATGCACAGAAAACTGTATGCGTGATCGACGCAAACGTGTATGAGCATGGAGCTTTGCGAAGCAAAGCGAAAATGCGCATACACGTGCCGACTGCGGGAATCGCGCAGCGATGGAGCAGTCGGGCTTAATACAGTATAGTGAAATTATTAAGCCGTCGACACGCGGGCAGTTTTTGGGCATGCGAAGCATAAATCAGCCGTGAACCGCACCGGAGTGTGAAGCCGCGTATTCCATATTCAGCTCATACGGCTGGTAAAAAGCATCCATGTCTCCGCCGCCCAGATTGTCACAGCCATTGCAGAACTCACAGGCATGGCCGCACACATTCAGCGACTGGCGGACAATCCTGATTCTCTCTTCTCTCGTTGTATCCCTGATCAGCAGTGAATCCATATTACAGCACCTCCTGTCTGTATCGATGTTGTATTCCGTTTAACATCATTTTTCACGCACCGGTGCTCTCCGAAGCCGTGCTCTGCGCATTCGTATTTTCCGCAGATGTGCTCTGTGCATTCACGTTCTCCGCGTCTGTACTGCCGGCATCCTGCTTATCCTGAAACTCGATCGTATACTGGTCCGACGGATAAGCTTCCAGCAGGAACGAGGACAGCAGCGTCTTCGCATTATCCTCCGCGGCATCCAGCAGACCGTTGGAGATGGCATCTTTTTCTGCCTGATCGCGCATATTGCTGAGTGCCTCATCATTTTCATCCAGAGAGATCCGGTTAAAAACGCTCTCCTTCTCCTCATAGACCTTCAGCGAGTCCTTCACCGGCTCCGTGCCCGTGATCTCCACGGCAGGCAGATATACAATGACGGTACTTTTGCCGTCACTGCTGCCGGCCGGCTTTTCCTCCAGGTCAATCTGAGAAAAATCATATCCCGCCGTAACCCTGAAGTTATAGCTGTAGATCAGCGTGCTCTGGGTGAAGGGCACATCAACGCCGAACAGCTGCTTCGCATCTTTCGTTGCATTGACCTCGGTCACGTAAGCTTCCTGCGTATTCAGCTGCCCGATATCCTGCAGGCGGAGCTTCACCGTAGTGCTTTCACTCTGCGCCTCTTTACTGCCGAACTTCAGATTGCCGGTAAGCATCGCAACAGCCAGAAAAGCAAGCACGGCGACGATCGCAATCACGATAAGAGCCAGGACGCCGATCCGCCCAGTCTTCCTGTTTTTCTTTACAACATTCCTGTTTTTCACAAAACCTCCTTCTCCGGCCGGCCAACGCAGCTGATCGCACGACATCTTTCGGCGCAAATAATGGACTTTTCGAGTTACAGGTCAGCGGTCACTTTGTGATCTGATACAGCTGCTCATCAGCCTGAAAATCTCAGCTTCTGCATATCAGATTTCTTTCGGCGCGCTGACGATCATAGGCAGCCCGAGGATTCTGACTTCTACGCATCAGCTTTTCTGCGACGTCCCGCCGGCTCATACTTCAGCTTCTGATCCACCAGTTTCATCACATGAATGCACGCGATCATGGTAAAGACAGCCGCGCCGAGCCAGGCAGCCGGATCGCCGAAGGCAGCCATCGGATAACTGTGCAGACGAATCGACATCACCGTCATCGCCAGACGGCAGCCGAGTTCGACAAAACCGCCGCACATCGGCAGAAAACCGTAACCGCAGCCCTGCATCGTGTTCCGGAAGATGAAGATCACGCCCAGCGGAATATAGAACAGCGTACAGAGAAAAATATACGTCTGCGCATACGGCATGATCGCCGACATATCTGTGTCTGCGGAGAAAAACAGCGTCATCAGTAACGGAAGCAGCAGGTTGGCGAGAACGCCGGCGATCACCGCATAAAGACAGGTGGAGATCAGCGATGCACGGATACCCGCATGAATACGTCCTGCATCTCCTTTGCCGTAATTCTGGCCGCTGTACGTGGCCATCGTCATTCCCGTGCTCTGGAACCACTGCGTAAGGATATTCTGTATTTTGCTCGCCGCCGTAAACGCAGCCACAGCCGTCGCACCGAAAATATTGATCGCACTCTGCATCACCATGGTGCCGGAGGCCGTGATGGCAAACTGCAGCGCCATCGGGAGCCCGACGCCAACCTGCTGCCGCGTGAAGGAACGGTTGATTCGCCACATCGACCGTTCGGGATGAAGCACTTTCATTTTTTTCCATATGAAGAGGAAGCAGAGCACAGCGGAGATTCCCTGTGAAATATCCGTCGCGATGGCAGCTCCCGCAACGCCCATCTGAAACTGGATGATAAAGAACAGATCCAGAACGACGTTCAGGCAGGCGGAAAAAATCAGGAAAAACAGCGGTGTTCTGCTGTCTCCAACTGCCCGCATCATCGATGAAAACAGGTTATAGTAAACGCTGCAGACTGTTCCGTAGCAGATGATCGTGATATAGGTATAGGCATCATCAAAAATCTCATCCGGCGTATTCATCAGCCGCAGCAGCCCGTGCATGCTCGCCACGGAAATAACCGTGACGGCAATGCTGACGATGAGCGACAGCAGGATGGCATTCGCCACCGAGCGCTTCGTGCCGTCCTCATCCTTCGCCCCGAAGCACTGCGACGTGAGTACGGTGAAGCCCGTCGTCAGTCCCTGCGAAAAACCCAGCACCAGAAACATGATTGTTCCCGTACTGCCGACGGCCGCCAGTGCGTCCGCCCCGACAAAATTACCCACAATGATCGTGTCGGCCATATTGTAAAGCGTCTGAAAAACATTGCCGATCAGGACCGGTATCATAAAGCGCATGATCACGCGCATCGGTTTTCCGACTGTCAGATCTGTTTCCATCTTTCTCCCCTTATGAGCCCGACGTTTTCCAATGGTCATCCGACCCTGTCGCGACTCATTCTCTTTGCGCAGTTTTACATTTTCGCGCTGCCTGCAACTTCAGTATAATACAATGTCAACAGCGCACAAAAGAGAAAAATACTCGCATACCCGCCAAAAATCAATACTGGTTTGCACTTATTATTCCAGAATACAGATGCCTCCACCCGCAACAGAGCGATGAGCACTTGCTGAGAGCGACCGTAGGGAAGCTCGAAGCTTACGTGCGACGCCTGTCAGCGCAGTCCATCGCTGCGCTCGTACTCGCCAAGCACCGGCGTCTGCGGATGGTTGCGGGTTGGAGGCATGTTGGAGATGATCGGGCTCGCTGAAAAAAGTACGGAAAAGCGACGGCAGATCCGCTTTTTCTGAACACAGACAGCCGGCTATGCAGACATAAATATCTGTGCTTCCGGAACAGCTGACAGCGGAATATTCTGTGTTATACTTATAGACACGGCAGGATTCCCCGATGGTTTGATTTCCGGCAACACACAAATTGCACCAGCGGCTGGGTTTCTGCTTTTTTCACCTTCCATTCGGGATACTAAGGATCCCTGTACACAGACAGAACACAGCCATGAGCACTCACGAAATGCGGATTCTGAAGAATGGAAGAAATATAGCTCAAGTTACACATGCACATTCCTGAGTACAGCACAGTTTATATCAGGAACAGCGGGGAAATATGCATATGAATAATAACGGCATAAAAGTGACAGACGAGATATTTGATGAAGAAGGAAATCCTTCACCGGAACCTGTGGACGAGACAGATGACGCGTGGGCACCGGTTGATCCGGCTGAGGCAGATCATGCCTGGCCAGCGAATGATTCAGAGGAAACCGATGAAGCAGATTCTCCCACAGACGCAGACATCGCAGACAGGAAGCACTGTCCGGCCACCGGCGACCAGCTGCTTCTCGAGGGCACACAGTCGCAGGACGAGATCAACCGGGCACTCGTCAAGCGCATACAGAAGGGAAACCGGCGCGCAGAGGGAGAGCTCTGCTGGGAAAACAGACGGCTGGTGCGGTATTTTGCCGAGAGGGGATACCGGAACTCCGGCGGAAGACTGGAGCGTGACGATCTGGAGCAGGAAGGCTTCATGGGCCTGCTCGAAGCGGCAAAAAAATTCGACTTCACCAAAGGCGTCCGGTTCAGCACCTACGCTGCGTACTGGATCCGTCTGGAGATCTCCCGCTTTATCAAAAATAACGGCTCCCCCATCCGCATCCCCATCCGCCGCCTGAACGAGATCAGCCATGTCATGCAGGCAGTGAACGAATACAGTGACGAAGAGAATCAGGATGAGCGCATCCGCAAAGCGGCAAAGAAGCTGGATATGAAACCGGCCGATGTCGAGCGTGACCTGAACATGTACCAGGCTTACTATCAGATGTCCTCTCTGGACAAGAAGATCGGCGAGGACGAGGACACCTCCGTGGGCGACATGCAGGCGGAAGATGACGGAAGATCCGCCGAGGACTATGTAGAAGACGAGGATACGCGAAACCGCCTGCGGGCTGCGATCGATTCCCTTCCGGAACGGGAGAAAAATATCGTGGAACTTCGGTACGGTCTGAAAGACGGCACCAGCCACTCCCTCGAGGAGATCGGCAACATGTACGGGCTCACCCGGGAGCGGATCCGTCAGATCATCAACCGCTCCCTGAAGAAACTGCGGGAAAACGAAAATCTGCGCGGCATGGAATAGCATGATAACAGTGTCAGGCAAGATTGCCCGGTCCGAATCCGTCGGGCAGATACTCGGCCAGTGTATGTATCTGATATGCCCCGCTCTCAACGGCCGTGATGATCTGAAACTCCTCCGGCCGGCACCACTCCATCATCACCTGACGGCAGACGCCGCACGGGGGACAGAAAGAATCGGCGTGCCTGTCCTTCCCGCCGACGATCGCAATCGCGTCAAATTCCGTCGCTCCCTCACTGATGGCTTTGAAAAACGCAGTCCGCTCCGCACACACGGAGGGCGAATACGCCGCATTTTCAATATTGCACCCGGTAAAAATCCGTCCGTCCTTCGCCAGCAGTGCTGCGCCCACAGCAAAATGCGAATACGGGATATAGGAGCGCTGCAGCATGGCCATGGCCCGGTCGATCAGTTCCCGGATCTGTTTCTCTGTCAGTTCTTTTTTCATGCTTATGTTTACATTGTTCTCCATATTCACCCTTCTGTCAGCCTGTTTTCTCTGCTGCCGTACATTTCACAATCCTGAACACTGTTTTCTCTGCCGCCGCACATTTCATAATCCCGAACGCTTTTTCTCTTCCCGAACGCTTTTTCTCTGCTGACGCACATTTCACAATTCTGAACGCTGCTTACAGCTGTACCAGGCTGCATCAAATAACATCGGCGCCGTATATTTTATGCCCTGCTCAGCATCCTGATCGCCTCCACCGCGATCCGGATCTCCTGATCCGTGTCATGGACGACCGGATTCTCCAGATGCGCTTTTTCACGCTCCTGATTTGCCATCACGAGAAACAGGGCGCCGACTCTCACACGCAGGAACTGACCCACGGTAAAAAGCGCGGCCGTCTCCATCTCGCTGGCGAGGCAGCCCATGCGTTTCCACGCTTCCCATTTGTTCTGCAGCTCATAGCTGACCGGCATAATCTCCGGGCAGTGCTGTCCATAGAAAGAATCCTTGCTCTGGACCACGCCGGTATGGCTGACCGCCCCGAGTTTCTTCGCCGCCGCGCGAAGTGCATCGAGAACATCGATATCCGCCACCGCCGGGTATTCGATCGGTGCATACTCCCGGCTGGTTCCTTCCATGCGCACAGCACCGGATGCGATCACGATATCGCCGCTCTTTACATCCATCTGCATGCCGCCGCAGGTACCGACGCGGATGAACGTATCCGCTCCGCACCGCGTCAGCTCCTCCATGGCGATCGCCGCCGACGGGCCGCCGATACCTGTGGATGTCACGCTGACCTTCACGCCATCCAGCGTACCTGTGTACGTCGTAAATTCCCGGTTGTCCGCGATTTTCACAGGATCATCGAAATACGCGGCTATTTTTTCACATCGTTTCGGGTCGCCCGGCAGGATCACATACCGTCCGACCTCGCCCTCAGCCACCTGAATATGATACTGTCTCGACGGATCCTCAGAATAGTTTTTCATGATGCCACCTCCCGTTCGTCACACCCATAATCTGCCTTCATTATAAACGAAATCTCATGGAAACGCGAATCTGCCGATGTCGAAAACAGCGGAAATGAAGGCTGTTTTTTTACTCAGTAAAAGTTGTTTACATCCATCCATATTTGTTTCATGATAAAGTGGTAAATAAACACCCGTCATTGATAACCGTCCTGTCCTGCGATCACAGATAAACGAGGCAATCCATGAAAATATTCCACCTATCCGATCTCCACATCGGCCTCAAGCTCTTCAACCGCGATCTCAGTGAAGACCAGGAAGCCATCTTCCGCCAGATCGCCGACCTCGCCGGCCGCGAAAAACCAGACGTCATCCTTGTCGCCGGCGACATCTATGACAAGGCCGTGCCCTCCGCCGAAGCCGTCAGCCTGTTCGACCGTTTTATCTCTCTGCTTACGGATGCGGCACCGGAGGCCGAAATCATGATGATCAGCGGCAACCACGACAGCGCAGCCCGCATCAACATCTTCCGCAGTGTCCTCAGCCGGCAGCACATCCACATGATCGGCCTGCCGCCGCAGCGCCCCGAAGATCATATCGAGCAGATCACGCTGCAGGATGCCTTCGGTCTCGTTCATTTTTACCTGCTGCCCTTCGTCCGTCCCTCCATGGTGCGCCCGGTCGTCGCCACCGAAGACGAGACGCAGAGCCTCAGCTACGATGAAACCCTGCACCGTCTCATCGCCAGAGAAAAAATAAACACGGCGGAACGCAACGTCCTCGTCAGTCACCAGTTCTATCTGCCCGTCGGCAAAAATCCGGACGAGATCGAGCGCATGGATTCCGAAATCGTGACCGTCGGCAATATCGACGCCATACGGGCGGACGTCCTCGCGCCGTTCGACTACGCCGCCCTCGGCCACATCCACAAGCCCATGCGCGTCGGCAGTGATTTTTATCGCTACTGCGGGACGCCGCTCGCCTGCTCCGTCAGTGAGAGCGGCCAGCAGAAGGGTGTCATCCTCATCGAGATGAAGGAAAAAGGCCGGATCACAACGCAGGTTCTTCCTCTTCATCCGCTGCACAGTGTCCGCGTCATCCGGGGGACCCTGGAGGACGTTCTGCAGCAGGGCTGTGAGGACTTCGTGTCCGTCGTGCTCACGGATAAAAAGGACCTCGACGTCATCGACATGCAGGACCGCCTCCGCTCCGCTTTTCCCAGACTGCTCGAGATCCGTCGGGAAACCGTCCGCAGTGCTGATTACCGCGCATCGCTCTCACCCGCAGAACGCATGAAGCCCTACGACCTCTGCACTGCTTTTCTTCCGGATCTTGACGCGGAGGAACAGCAGCTGCTCCGGCAGATTATCAACGACGTACAGGAGGAGCAGACATGAGACCGGTCAGACTTATCATGCAGGCTTTCGGATCCTACGGACAGAAAACCGTCATAGATTTCACCAGGCCCGATCAGAACCTGTTTCTCATCACCGGCGATACCGGTGCGGGCAAATCGACGATATTCGATGCCATTGTTTTTGCGCTCTACGGTGAAGCCAGCTCATCCCTGAACAAAAAGGACGGAACGGAGCTGCAGAGCCAGTATGCACCGCTCGACACAGAGCCCTTTGTGGAGCTCACCTTCTATGAACAAAATGGCGGCGCAGACATTCATACGACGCAGCATGCAAATATCCGCACAGCGCAGATGGAAGATGCAGACATTCACACTTCGAAGGGGAAAGGGGAAGATTTACACCCCGTGCCGGGCGAAGGGGAAGATTTACACCCCGTGCCGGGCGAAGGGGAAGATTTACACCTCGTGCCGGGCGAAGGTACAGGAATGTACACCGTGCGCCGGGTGCCCCGCCATCTCCGCGCGGCAAAAAGAAACGGCGCCAGAGATCAGCTTGTCAGCGAAAGCGTCTCTCTGATTCTGCCGGACGGCTCAGAATACCCGCCGAAGGAAGCCGATGACCGCATCGTCAGCCTTGTCGGTCTCACCAAAAGTCAGTTCATGCAGGTGGCCATGATCGCACAGGGCGAATTCATGGAGCTCCTGCGCACCGACTCCAACAGAAAAAAGGAGATTTTCCGCAGGCTTTTTCACACCGGGATCTATCAGGATATCACGGACGAGCTTGCGCGGCGCTGCAAGGACAGACGCGCATCGATCGCCCAGATCCGCACGGCCTGCCAGCAGGAGGCCTCCCACATCGAGGTTCCGGAGGATTATGAACGCAGAGACGAGATCAGCGGGCCGCTGCAGCGCATCCTCACCGCCGACCGTCTCAGTGCAGCCGATATGGAGACGCTGCTCGCCGAGCTAAAGCTTTTGTGTGACAGCCTGCGGGAGGAAGCTGCCAAAAAATCCGAAGAAGTCCGCCTGCTCAGTGAAAAACGCGATGCAGCACGCGACGCCGGGACAGCGGCTGAATCGCTCGCCCGCTCCTTCGAGCAGCTGTCGCAGGCACACCAGGATCTCGCCGCCTGCGAAGCTGCCCGCAGCCAGATCACGGACGCCGAACAGAAGGTGCGCAGGATCACGGACGCCTGGGACATTCAGGCCGTGTATCAACGTTATGAAGATATGGAAAAAACAGCAGCGAAGACGGCGGCAGACCTGTCCCGCGAAAAAGCATCTCTGCCCGCCCTCACAGAAGCAGCGAAGCAGTCGGACGAAAACGAAGCATCCGCAAAAGCCGCTGCCGATCAGGCACTCGCTGATTTTTCCAGAGAGAAGGAGCGTGTGGACAAATCCCTGCGCATCCTGCAACAGATACAGGACGCCGCCGAAAAAGTCTCCGCTGATCGCTCCGCATCCGAAGCCGCGGAACAAAAGGCATCCGGCGCAGCGCAGGCGCTCTCGCAGTGGACCGCACAGACAGCCGAATGGAAAAAGCAGGAAGCCGCTCTTCTGGGTGCTGACCGCGCGCTCGCGCTCTGGGAGGCCGCCGACGCGGAGGAAAAGGCCATCGTCAAAGACATCCGCACAGCGGATCAGGAGGAACAGGCCGCCGGTCAGCAGGAAACCAGTGCCCGCGCTGCCGCGGCCGCCTATGAAGCCGCCAGAAAATCTTATCTGCAGAAAAAAGAAGAATACGACAGAAAACATGCCGCCTTCCTCGACGCGCAGGCCGGCTACCTCGCCCGCACGCTCCGGGACGGAGAACCCTGCCCTGTCTGCGGGTCCGTATCGCACCCTCACCCGTGCACAGTTTCCGATGATTACGAAAATCTGACCAGAGAGGTGATCGATGCTCTGGCCGCTGAAACGTCCGAACAGGAGCACCTCTGCGCCGAAAAGGCCGAGCTCTCCGGCCGAGCCGCTGAGCTCCTGACCGAGAAGCGCCGCCACCTGCTGGACTCCATGAATAAGCTCAGGGAACGGCTCCGCGCCTTCGCCGGAAAGCTCTCAGGCAACACTCCATCATCATTTCGTGCAGATGGCAGTCCCGCTTCGGATGATTCCTGTCATGCCGACACAGCCTTGAAGTATCAGATTTCTGACGGCATGACGATTGCCGACGCCAAAGAGATCATCAACGCAATGCACAGGCAGCTGCACGCGGAAGGCATCCGTCTGAAGAAACGCGCCAGGGATCTTGCCGACATACAGAAAAATCTGCAAACCGCCGATGATAAGCAGAACGCCCTGCAGAAAACGCTCGACGAAGCAAAAGAGGCAGCATCAGCCGTCAGGAACAGCCTGTCCGCGGCAGAAGCGGCACTTGAAGGCCTGCAGAAACAGACGGAATTCCCGAGCCGTGAAGAAGCCGAAAAGGTTTTATCCGCAGCCTCTGATAAAGAAAAAGCTGCCCGCAACAGATATACAAAGGCCTCAGAGGAAAGCCGTACAGCTCATGCCGCGAAGGATCACGCCGAAGCGCTCATCCGCCAGTTTACTGAAGCGCTGCCGGCGCAGGAAGCGGAACGGGACACTCGGAAAGCCGCCTGTGAAGCCCTCATGAAGGAAAAAGATATGTCCGACTCTGAATGGAAGGCTGTCACAGCAGAGAGCAGCAGAGACGATATTTCGCGGCTGCAGGCCGCTATCAGCAGCTGGCAAAAGAAAAAAGCGGCGGCAGAAGGCGCCGCCGCCACAGCAGAAAAAGCCATTAACGGAAGAGAAAAACCTGATCTTGAAAAGCTCAGCGCCGCCCGGACGGAAGCGCAGGAAAAGCTCGACAATGCGCAGAAGCGTCTGGAACTTCTGAAAGAGATCCGGCATGCGGACCAGACCGCCCTTGACGGCCTGTCACCGCAAATGGAAGAACGCAGCCGGATCACGGAAGAATACACGCGCCTCTCCGGCCTGTACGAACGGCTGGCCGGCAAGCGCACCGGTGCCCGTATGGATATCGAGACCTTCGTGCAGCGCTATTACCTGCAGCAGATCCTGTACGCAGCCAACCGCCGTTTTCAGGAAATGTCCGCCGGACAGTTCGAACTCCGCATGACAGATGTCGATCAGGCAGGCGAGGGCAGGAACCGCGGTCTGGACCTGATGGTGTATTCTGCCGTCACGGGGAAAGTCCGTGAGGTCCGCACGCTCTCCGGCGGCGAGTCCTTCATGGCAGCGCTCTCACTGGCACTCGGCATGGCAGATCAGATTCAGGCGGATTCTTCGTCCATTCACCTGGACATGATGTTCATCGACGAGGGCTTCGGCTCCCTCGATGACCATGCGCGCGATCAGGCCGTCCGCGTGCTGCAGCAGATGGCCGGAACTCACTTATTGCTGACATGTGTCTCGCTGTCGTCCGCCGCTTTTTTAGCGCGCTCGTTCGTGTCAATGGACTTGCCGAATACGAAATACCGGTCGTACAGATACTCAAGCACAAAGTTGCAGAGCATGTTGAGAAGCGTCACCAGAATGCCCGGCCAGTGCGCCGTCTCAGCCAGATAGTTGCCCGCCACTGTTGTCACCGGTGTGAACACCGCATAGAAGGCTGCCACCTTCAGCATCGCTACGGGCACATTGTTGGCCGACTGGAAGGTATACTGGCGGTTCAGCGTGAAATTCCAGAGCACTGAAGCCACCAGTGCGATCAGATAGCACGGCCAGTACGGCCACGGCGTCACCAGATCCAGAATTGAATACAGTATGATCTCAATGACACCCGCCGAGATGGAAAACAGCGTGAACTTGATCGCGCGCCAGAGCTCCGCATGGCTTCCCTTCTTCACATCGCCGACAGTCGCTTCTGCGTTTCCTGCCGTCTGTATGCGCTCCTGCTGCACATTCCCGGCAAAATCTGTATTTTCTCTGCTCTGACCGTTCAAGTCAGACTGTACATTTTTTGTACTCTGCCCGTGCATCTCTTCCTCTGCATTCAGTCTATTCTGTACCCTCTTATTTTCCTGCGTCATGCCCCTCACCTTCTTCCATTAATTTCTGCGAACAGTTTCCTGTTGGCATCATGCAGTTCCCGGAACACGCGGTAGTTATGCATATAGGCTTCCTGCGTGCTGTGGTCCGGTGTAAATGTCTTTGCCGCCGGAATATATGATGCGACATCCTCCAGGTCCGGAATGAGCCCAAGGCCGACGCCCGCGAGCGCCGCCGCTCCGACAGCGCCGACATCCTGCGGTTCATCCACAACCTCGATCGTACGATCCAGAACGTCAGCCATCATCTGACTTGTCACATCCGACAGCGCGCCGCCGCCCGAGAACCTGATCGTCTTCGATGTCTGAATCTTCCGGTCCTGGCATTCCAGCATCCACTTCAGGTGATAGCAGACGCCTTCCAGGACGGCACGTATCATTTCCGTCTTGCCCGTCTCCAGCCTGATGTTGAAGAACATGCCCGCCGCGTTCGGATCCTCAAACGGACAGCGGTTTCCATGCAGCCACGGTGTAAAAATAACGCCGCCCGCGCCGGGCTTTATTTTGCTGATCGTCTTTGTCATATAGTCATAGAGGCTTGTGTAGATCGACTCCTGATTCTCGCACACGTCGTGCTTGTCGAGGTAGATACCGATCTCATCGAGTGCCAGATGATCCTTGACCCATTCGAGACATTTACCGGCCGTCTCCATCTCGGCGAAGTAATTGTATTTTCCCTCCTGTGCGCCGACGATGGCAGCGATCATGTATCTGGCATCGACCATCTGATGATCGACGATCGTGGAGACCCACCCCGAGGTTCCCGAATAAATATGCGTCTGTCCGGTCTTCACGCAGCCGCTGCCGACACCGATCAGCGTGGCGTCACCGCCGCCGCCGAACACCGGCGTCCCTGCCACGAGGCCAAGCCCGGAAGCTGCTTTTTCCGTCAGCGGCCCCGCACAGGCCGTGCACGGAATGATCTCCGGCAGCAGTTCCCGCTTCACGCCGAACATACGGCAGAGCTCATCGCTCCACCCCTCGTGTCCCTTCCGCGTATCATAGAGAAGCGTCGAATAGGCCGAATCAGGTGTCATGACGAAGCGCCCTGTGCAGCGGCTGATGATATATTCCTTCACATCCAGCCAGGCCGCAGCCCTGGAAGCCGCCTCCGGCTCATGTGCCGTCAGCCATTTATATTTCCACAGCGGATCCTTGACCGAAGACGACACAGCACCGGTGATCCGCAGCGACGGAATCAGCTTCAGAATGTTCGCGCCCGCGATCTGAATGCCGTTCGCAATGCCTTTTTTCAGCTCCTCGCCCGCACGCTGATCCATGTAGCTCATCGGATTGTGCACCGGAACGCCGTCCTTATCCACCAGAATGAGCGCCTGCATCTGCGAGCAGAACGAGATACCCTTCACCTGCGACGGCTGCACGTCGGTGCTGGAAAAAATATCGCGCGTCGTTTCGCACATGGCCTCCCACCACTCATCCGCTTTCTGCTCCACGCCGCCGTTGTCCAGCACATACAGCCCGTAGCCCCGCGAGGCATGCGTCTTCATCCGGATGCGGTCCGTGATCGCAAAAAGACAGGTTTTCACGCCTGTTGTCCCGAGATCATACGCCAATACATACGTTTCCTCCATTGCTTTCCCTTCCTGCAGATATCCCGGCCTCCTGTGCCGGGATCAGCCCTGCACTTCTGCACAAACTGAATCATGCCTTATTTATGCAATAAGGCACCCGTCCGGACGCACGGTCCGAACCGGATGCCTCATTGCACCTTAACCATTTTCTTTTATCCCCGTTTTCCCCACTGTTTCAATGCTCCTTAACGCCGGAGCACGCGTCTTAACATTCCGGAAAAATGTGTGTGAGCAGTAAACCCATACGATAAATCGCGCTGCATACTGTATAAGCTACGGAGCCCGCAGTGCGCCCTCGACAAATCTGACGAACGCCTCACGGATCCGCGTATCATCAAGAATGGAATCTCCTCCGCAGAAGACGCGGTACCGTTCCTCATAGTACGGACATCCTGCGGAGAAGTGCATCATCATCAGCAGGTTATCCATAAAATATGCCAGCATCGAAGCATCGATATCCTGACGGACGATGCCGGACGCCTGCGCCCGGCGGATGATCTCCGTATAGCGCTTTGCCGATCGGCTCTCGATCAGCTCAGCATATTTTTTCTGGAGCTCCACATCGCCGAATCCCGTGATCTGGTGATACATCCGCATATACGCCGGATGTTCCCTGCACACATCGAAGCCGGCCTGCAGCAGTCTTCCGGCGCTGGCGCCGACCTCCAGATCATGGACGGAGGCTTCGATCTCATCATCCAGCTTCTGCAGCGAGTGCTCCAGACAGGCCTCAAAAAGCTCCTGCTTGGATGCATAATACTTGTAGATCACACCGACGCTCACGCCGCTCTGCTTCGCGATCTCCGCGACCGATACGCGTTCCACGCCTCTGTCCCCGAAGAGACTGATCGCCGTTTCCAGAATACCGTTCAGCTGTTCCTGTGTCAGTTTCTTCAACATGATGTCCGGGCCTGCCACCCCGTACAAAAACTATTATGTCACTTCTTATTTCAGCTTTGCGTACTTGGCGGTATACACGATGTGCTCCAGCAGTCCTGACACGGCATCGATCGTATGAATCTTGTGTCCGGCGTACTTCAGCAGTGCTGCCATGGCGCCTTTTTCCATGACCATGCAGACCGCCTCCGCATCATCCTGATCTCTGCCTGTGCAGACAGCACCGCCGTCCTGGATCAGCACACCGCCCGCTGTACCCTGCAGTGCCTTCGCGATATCCTCGTCCGAAGCATCTGCCGGCAGGCACGGAACAAACGTACCAAGATACTGCGCCAGATCATCGATGCACACAGGCATCCGGCTGCCGAAGCCGCTGATCTTCTTCAGAAACGGCGTCGTCGTGCGGATCACACATCCCACACCGGGCTTCTCACTGAATATTTGGTCATGCAGACTGTCTACAATAATCGCATCTTCTTTGCCATCACTGCTGCAGCAGGTGCCGTCGCTGGTGCAGCAGGCACCTTCGTTCTGTGCACTGTCAGCGCTCCCGGCTGCATCTGTCATGCCGCCGTATGAAGTCTTACCGCCTTCTGCAGTTCCACTGCCCCGCAGCCACACCTGGTAAAAATCGCTGTCCTGATAGTTTTCCGCACATTCCTCAGGCATCAGCGGTCCCAGAAGCTGCGCATAGCGCTTCTCTGCCATCTGCTCCAGCGCATTGGCGATGCGGAACGCGTCATCACAGTCCACGCCCACGCAGACAGCACCATGTCCCTGCATCAGCACCGCTCTGCTCTTCGGAAACTGCGCTATGGCATCCTCGACACGGGCCGACAGCATTTTTGTAGAGGAGATGCCGTAATGCGCCGTCGGCACCTCCGGTCCGAGAATCGGCACACTCTCCGGCGCCGTCCTGTATACGCTGTAGACGAAGCCGAGCGAAGAAAGAGCCGAAGCGTACCGCTGATGTGTATGGATGATAAAATTAGCGCCGAGCCGCTGCCGGTAAATGGCCGCGTGCATATGTTTTTCGCTGGAGGGCTTTGCCTTGCCCTCCCAGCTGAAATCATTCATATTGACCTTGACGATGTCATCGGCCGTCAGCGTATCATAGCCCTTACCGCTGGGTGTGATCACGAACTCATCATTAGAGATCCGCGCGCTGATGTTGCCCCATGTGCGAACGATCAGGCCGCTCTCAAGAAGCTTCCGTCCGGCTTCCGCCACCATCTCTTTTGCTTCCCGTTCTTCAAATCCCATGCCAGTCCTCACATCCTCTCATATTGATGGATACGTCCGATTTATACGTCGATCGGGCCGCACTTCGAGAATACGCGGTCAAAGCGTCCGATGAGATCGTCAATATCTTCTTCTGTATAAGCTGCATTTGTATACAGACGGGAACCGGCAAGCGTAACGATGCCCTCTGCCATGTAGGCTGCACCGATATGCTCCATCTCCTTCTGACGGATACTCGTCTGCTTCAGCACACCTGGAACCTCCCAGAGCTTCGACCAGTCGATGTGGAAGTGCATCGTGCCGACGTTCTCCACGTGACAGATCGAACCCTGATTGAACGCAACGAACGGAAGATTGTACTTCCGGATCGACTTCTGCACGCCGGCAATGAGACGGTCCGCCATGCGTCCGGCCTTCTCGCAGGCATTCGTGCGCTCGATCTCGCAGATCATATGATATCCCGCGCAGCAGGAGATCGGCGTTGCCGCCATGGTGCCGCCGCAGAGAGCCTTGTGAATCTTCTTGCCCGACTGCGAATCCAGCCCTGCGCCGAGATAAGCCATGCAGTCCTTATGACCGCCGACACCGCCTGCACCCGGATATCCGCCGGCGATGACTTTTCCGAAGATCGTGAGATCCGGATCCACACCGAAGTATCCCTGCGCGCCGTGAATGCCGATACGGAATCCCGTCACAACCTCATCAAAGATCAGCAGGGCACCGTACTTGCGTGCGAGCCGCGCCACGCCGAGAACGAATTCTCTGGAGATCGGCCATGTACCGGACTCAGGTCCCACCGGCTCCATGAATACTGCCGCCGTTCCGCCGTCCAGCTGATTTCTCTTCAGCTTTCTCTCCAGGTCATCCAGATCATTCGGGAAAAATTCATCGGTGTGACGGAAGACAAAATTCGGGATACCACGGGCCTGCGTCCCCTTCGTTCCGGGGATACGGATGCCGTACGCCAGCTGATCCGACCAGCCGTGATAAGCACCGCCCATTTTCAGGATATTTTTCTTGCCTGTCTTCAGTCTTGCGATACGAACGGCGCACATGCAGGCCTCCGTGCCGGAGCCGAGCATACGGAACATCTCCACGGAAGGTATGCACTCGGATATTTTTTTCGCGAGCTTGTATTCATACTCGTGGAAAAGACCTGTGGACGGTCCGCAGGTATTCAGCAGATCAATGACCTGCTCCCTGACTGCCGGCGGGTTGCTGCCAAGAACCGTAGGGCCGCCTGCCTGCAGCAGATCGTAATACTCATTGCCGTCGATATCCGTCAGCTTATTGCCGGATGCACTCGTGATCACGATCGGGAACGGGTAATTGAAAGCGAGGTTGTGCTGCACGCCACCCGGAATTATCTTCTTTGCTTCCTCGATCATCGCCTTGGATTTCAGGCATTTTTTATTAAAATAATTGTCAACGTAATTTTCCAGTTCCTTCGGGCGGATCGAATAGACCGGTTTGCGGATCAGCGCGTCCAGCTGCCGGTTGACCTTGTCCGCATCAAGATACTCATCAATAGCATATCCGTTGTAAGCCATGACAGAAGCCTCCCTTTCTCGTGAATGATCATTCACGCTTAGTGTCATTTTATGGTGTTGGGTGTCTGATGTCAATTATTTCAAGTTAACTCTATCATTATTCGTCTGTTTTCACAAATTACGAGTTTATTTTCTGACAAATATGAGGGTTCAAAAAAAGAGCTGCTCCGTGAAGCAGCTCTCCCATCTATCTTATATATCTCTATTATCTTATATATCTCTATTGACCCGTTATTCTACAGTCACAGATTTCGCCAGATTTCTCGGCTTGTCCACATCCAGGCCCCTGCCGATCGCCACGTAGTAGCCGAACAGCTGCAGCGGAACGACCGCCAGCGAATTCACGAAATACGGATTCGTCTTCGGTACGTAGACCACGTAATCCGCCGTCTTCTCCACCTCCGTGTTGCCAACTGTCGTCACAGCCATGACAAACGCACCGCGGCTCTTGACCTCGACGATATTGCTGATCTCCTTCTTGATCAGGTTCGGCTGTGTCAGCACGGCGACAACCAGCCGCCCGTCCTCGATCAGCGAGATCGTGCCGTGTTTCAGCTCACCTGCCGGGTACGCCTCCGAATGCACATAGGAGATCTCCTTCAGCTTCAGCGATCCCTCGAGTGAGATTGCATAATCAATGCCTCTTCCGATAAAAAATACATGCTCCGCCGCCAGATAACGGTTCGCAAACTTCTGAATATCCGCCTTGCTCGCCAGCTGCATGCGGATCTGCTCCGGAAGCGCCTTCAGATCATCGATCAACGCCTTCTCCTGCGCGTCATCTATTTTTCCACGGGCCTTCGCGAAGCGGATGCTGAGCAGATACATCGCGATCAGCTGTGTCTGGTAAGCCTTCGTCGTCGCAACGGCAATCTCCGGGCCGGCCCAGGTGTACATCACGTTGTCGGCCTCCCGTGCGATCGAACTGCCCACCACATTGATGATGCCGAGCGTCCGTGCGCCGCGCTTCTTTGCCTCGCGGAGCGCTGCCAGTGAATCCGCTGTCTCGCCCGACTGGCTGATGATGATGACGTAATCGCCCTCCTCGATGATCGGGTCACGATAACGGAATTCCGATGCGATATCGACCTCGACGGGAATGCGCGCCAGGCCCTCCATTACATATTTGCCCGTCACGCCGGCGTGATAGGCGCTGCCGCAGGCGACAATGAAAAGCTTGTGGATCCCGCGGATCTCCTCGTCCGTCATGTTCAGTTCATCAATGACTACATGTCCGTCGCGGATCCTCGGATTCAGCGTGTCGCTGACCGCCTTCGGCTCCTCGTGGATCTCCTTCAGCATGAAGTACTCATAGCCGCCCTTCTCAGCTGCGTGAATATCCCAGCTGACCGTGACAGCTTCCTTCTGCACCGGTTCCTCGTCGATGTTGAAAAATTCAACGGCACCGGGCGTGAGGCGCGCCACCTCTTCATTCTCCATGTAGTATACGTTTCTCGTGTAACTCAGGATGGCCGGCACGTCCGACGCGATAAAAGCGGCGTCGTCTGCTTTTCCGACGATCAGCGGGCTGTCCTTGCGCGCCGCGTAGATCTCGCCCGCGTGATCGCTGAACAGAATACCGAGCGCATACGAGCCCTCCAGCCGCTGCATCACAGTCGTGATCGTCTTCAGCGGGTCGCCGTCGTAATAGTAATCCAGCATCTGCACGATGACTTCCGTATCGGTATCCGATTTAAAAATATAGCCCTTATCCTGCAGTCTTTTTCTCCACCGCAGGTAGTTCTCGATAATGCCGTTGTGAACGACAGCTATCGTCTGTTTTGAATTGAGATGCGGATGCGCGTTCACCTCCGTCGGTTCCCCGTGCGTCGCCCAGCGCGTGTGGCCGATACCGCAGGTTCCCTTCAGGTCCGCACCGCCGTGCGTCCTGTCATAGAGTCCCTTCAGACGGCCGACCGTCTTCTGGAACTGAATGCTCTTTGTCTCATCATCATAGACAGCCATGCCGGCTGAATCATAGCCTCTGTACTCAAGCTTTGACAGGCTGTCCAGAAGGATCGGTGCCGCCTGCTTTGCGCCGCTTCCTGTATATCCGACAATTCCACACATAACAAAATTTCTCCTCTCGTCCGATGTTATAAGGCGCAGAAAACACAAGCCGTCGAAGCAGTCTTAAACACTTCACGGGTCTGTTCTGCATGATTCCTTATTTTCGGTGAGTGAGAAATCCTTTGTTACGGTGTTGATTCCGCTTTTTTCTATTTCTCTGACGATTCACTGTTCCGTGGCAGCATCCGCCGAATCTTTCGATAACTGCCAGCCTCGTCAACCACTTTCGGTCCCGGCGCTGACACGGAAATCTTCCTCCTGAGAAATTCCGTGTTTTCCGTCGTACTATAACATGATACAGCCCAAAAGTCCAGGTGGGCGCTGAAAGCGCAAAACCGTTCCAATGATCCGGTTTTGCGCTTCCTCATTTCTGCTATTTTTTATTTTTGCTCTGCGCGGAAAGCGTCCACGAATTTTTTCGCCTCGTCCTCCGTCATGCCTTTTTCCGTCTCCAGCTGTTTTTCATACCAGGTATACACATCCTCTGATGCTGCCTCCATGCCGCTGAGATCCATCTCATCAGCCGTCGTCACTTCCATGACACCGGAGGATTTCCACTTGTCGACCAGAGATTCCACATCGGCGCGGTTGATCGCAATCTGGTAGGCGACCGCCTTCTTCGCATTTTCATCGATGACAGCCTTCTGTTCGTCGGTAAACTGATCATACGCCTTCTGGTTCACACAGAAGAAAATGCAGTCGTAATAAGCATTCCAGAGAGAGATATAGTTCTGCACATCCTGTACGGAAGCCGAATCGATCGACGTCTCCGGGTTCTCCTGCCCGTCGATCGTGCCCTGCTGAAGTGCCGTATAGGTCTCCGACCAGTTCATCGCCGTCGCGCTGCATTTCCACGCTTTATATATCTGCGCGCACAGGTCATTGGAGCAGATACGGATCTTCAGATCTTTGAGGTCATCCAGCGATTTCACCGTGTGCTTCGAATTGGTCAGCTGGCGGAAGCCGTTTTCACCGATGCCCTCACACACGAGGCCGTAATCCGCAAGCGCATCCTTCATCTCCTGTCCGCCCTGGCCCTGCAGGATCGCATCCACATCGTCGTAATCACTGTAGAGGAACGGCAGCGAAACTGCATTGAAACGCGTATCAAAGTTGGCATAGATGAGGTTGGAGTGGAACGAGCACTGGATCGTATCGCCGTCCATCAGTGCCTGAATACCGGCCACCTGATCGCCGTTCGTGAGCTGCTCACCGGGATATACATCGACCTTGAACTGACCCGCTGTCGACTGCTGCATCAGGGCGTTGAAGTAATAGCCGCCCTGCGCCCATGTGCAGGCCTCGCCCGGTGAGCAGTCAAAATTCCAGGTCGTTGCCGGCCATGGATCGGTACCGGTGTATTTCGCTGCATTTTTACCTGCGTCATACTGGTCTGAATCTTCATAATCGTGATAGGTCAGGCCGTTCTGCGTGATCATGGCCGTCCCGGAACCGGAAGAGGCAGAATCATGCACAAAAAGCAGACTCACCTGCGGTACATAGGTCACCACGACGAGAACCGCGAGACAGGCCAGGACCATCGGAAGCACGGCGTGAGAGATCGCCGGCAGCGTCACATGGATAAAATGCTCTGCCTTGTCCTTCGCGGCAGCTGCGGCGTCACGGATCTTCAGACCCATGGCGACAAACAGGTTGACACCGACCGGCGGCGTTACCTGACCGATCGCCAGGTTAACCGTAGCGAGAACGCCGAAGGCGATCAGGCTGTAGCCGAGCTGCTGTGCGACAGGTGCCATGACCGGGATAAAAATATACATGGCGGAGTTTGCATCGATGAAGCATCCCGCGATGAGGAAGATGACATTCACGATCAGCAGGAATACCACTTTGTTCGATGCCACCGTCGAGAGCAGCGACTGCGCCGCGGAGGAGATGCCGAACAGCGTGCAGCAGTAGGAAAAAAGTGAAGCTGACGCAACGATCAGCAGAATACCGCCGGAGGTTTTCGCCGATTCAACCAGCAGACCCGGAAGATCCCTGAGTCTGATCTCCTTGTAAACCAGCATGCCGATGACAAGACCATACACAACGGAAACCGCTGCCGCCTCAGTCGGGGTAAAAATACCGCCGTAGATACCGCCGAGGATGATGACCGGCATCAGGATGCCCCAGAATGCGTCACGGAAGCTCCGGAAGCATTCCTTCGCCGAGCGTTTCTCGTGCACGGGCTGAATATTTTTCTTCCGTGCCTCAACGGC
Source organism: uncultured Eubacteriales bacterium (assembly GCA_900318405.1). Lineage (GTDB taxonomy): Bacteria > Bacillota > Clostridia > Lachnospirales > Lachnospiraceae > Bilifractor. The sequence goes on from ONKP01000045.1 coordinate 29,498, forward strand.
GACGACGATGCAGAGTGCAACGCCCATCAGGACGCCCGGGATGATGCCCGCCATGAACATGTCCCCGACGTTGGCGCCGACGATTGATGCGTACACGACAAAAGCAATGGACGGCGGGATAACGATGGCGATCGAACTGGACGCCGCCAGCAGTGCCTCGGAAAACGCAGGCGAAAAACCGGAGGCGATCATGGCAGGAACCAGGACAGCACCGAGAGCCGCCACCGTTGCGGGGCCGGAACCGGAGATCGCGCCGAAAAAGCAGGCAACGACAACGCAGGTCATGGCCATGCCGCCACGCTTGTGGCCGATCAGATCATCGATGAAAGCAACCAGTCGTCTGGAAATACCCGCCTTCGCCATGATGTTGCCGGAAAGGACGAAAAACGGGATGGCCAGCAGCAGAAATTTGGCGATGCCGGTATAGGTATTGGTGGCGATCACCGACAGCGTCAGCGACTGATACTGCGGCACAAAGTTCATGGCGTACAGGATCGCGCACATCGAGGACAGACCGAGGCAGAGCGCGATCGGCATGCCGATAAACAGAAGTACGAAAAATGATATAAAGAGGATTGCTGTGATCATCGTCTGTCGCCTCCCTTCTCCGTCATCGCATCAATAAAGTTACAGGTGAGATGCAGCAACAGTGAAACGCCGCCAATGACAATGAACAGCCAGAACCAGTATTTATGAATATGCAGGATCGGCGTCAGTGTATTGTCGGCGATCATTCTTCCCACGCCCTCATACGTGAGCACCACCGCATAGATCATGCAGCAGATCCACGAGATCGTCCGAAGGGCCTTCGCCGTTTTCGGACCGACTCGGTCGGGAATCAGATTCAGGTTGACCAGCCCGCCGTCCTCCTGTGCGGCGACGCCTGCGCCGAGCAGAGAGATCAGAACGAACACGGCGACCGTGATCTCTTCTGTAAATCCCCAGGAGTGCATGAAAATTTTTCTCGCTATGACATTGCCGAATGTCAGGACAAGAACAAGCATCATGGCCACGGACAGGACGACTTCCTCCACCTTTGTGACGGCCTTCATGAATTTTCGATATGCTTTCATTTTTTCCTCCTTCGCGTGCGCTCACTGTTCGCGTAAAACAGAAAGTCCCCTGAGATCTGCACACGGGAAATACCCGGCACAAATCCCAAGGGACGAAATAATTCTTATTCCGCGTTACCACCCTTGTTCCGCGGCGACAGGGCTTCTGCACCTGCCTGTCTCTTCCATGTCTTCTCTCACTTCTTTCATCAGAAAAGACAGGAAACAGAACAAACGGGCAGCGCCTTTGCTGCGACACTCAGTGCGCACCATCATGCGCATTCCCTGTTACGGGGGAAAAACCGGCGGGACCTACTGACACCGGAAGAAACGGATCTGCTTCTTCCCCTGTGTTCAGTCTGCTTCTCAGGGACGATATCCGTGAATTCCTTCCGTGCCCGTTCTCAGCTCACCGGGTTCTCTGTACCTTCCGGAAATACGGCCTTGCTCCCATCAACGAATTTGTGGAACTTCTGTTCATTGATCCGCGACCCATCGTCGCGAACGAGCACATTATGATATCTTCATGCTGATTTGTCAACTATGTGTTGAATATCTTTCATGCATGCATATCGAACATGAAGTGGATGAAAACTCCCTGCATGGAAAAGTTACTGGAGAACTTAAACAACCACATATATGTATTATCTCACTTCTGACACCCATTGCCAGCGAAAGCTTTCACATAACACAATATTTCTGCTCATGCGTATCAGATGATAAAAGATGCAGACAATGCGTATTTATCGGTAAACATTATTTCCGACCAGGTACACGAAACAGCCGGTGAATAGAACTTCATGACTTTGCCCGGTAGTGCTACAATAAGGGTAATTCATAAAGAGGTGTCGTTATTATGACGATTGAACAGTTAAGAAAAGATATGATCACAGCAGCCAAGGCCAAGGACAAACCCCGCAAGGATGCGATATCATCCCTTCTGAGCGCGGCAAAAAAGCTGGCCATTGACGAGGGAAAGCGGGACGACGTTCCGGAAGAGCTTGTCGACCGCGCGATCCTGAAGGAGCAGAAATCGGCGAAGGAATCTCTGGACACCTGCCCGGCATCCCGGACGGATCTGCTGGAGCAGTATCAGCAGAGATATGACATCATCTCCGAATATGCCCCTGCCATGATGTCAGAAGATGAGATCCGTTCGTTCCTTCAGCAAAATGCGGCTGAAGAACTTGCCTCGAAGAACAGAGGCCAGATCATGAAAAAGGTCATGCCGCTTCTCAAGGGTAAAGCCGAGGGCGGAACGATCAGCAAGGTTGTCGGTGAACTGATTAAATAAACATCCATATCATACATATTTTCGTTCAGGCATACAGTTTTCTGTGCATGCTCAAAAACTGCCCACCTGACGACGGCTTAATAACATTTGTTTTTTCAGAGAGGGAGGAAATACCAGATGAGCTTTAAGGATTCGAAAGTTGTGATTGTAGGCTGCGGAAATGTCGGAAGCACAACGGCGTACACCATCATCAATCAGGGACTGGCCGAAGAGGTGGTACTGATTGACGTGAACAAAGACAAGGCCTATGCCGAAGCCCTCGACATGGCGCATTCGATTTACTTCATGAACCGCAATATCAATATCCATGCAGGCGACTACAGCGACTGCCATGATGCCGATATCGTCATTGTCACAGCCTCGGCTCCCATGCCGAAGGATTCCACCAACCGCCTCGACATGCTCGCCCCGAGTATCCGGATCATCAAGAGCATCGTCGGTTCGGTAATGGAAAGCGGATTTAACGGGATCTTCCTGATCGTTTCCAACCCGGTCGATATCATGACGTATATGGTCTACAAGCTCTCCGGACTTCCCAAAAATCAGGTCATCGGATCCGGCACCAATCTGGATTCCGCCCGTCTCTGCTGCGAGCTGGCAAAAATGTATGGTCTGGATTCCAAGAGCGTCTCCGCCTATGTATGCGGTGAACACGGTGACAGCGAGTTCGTTTCCTGGCATTCAGCTGTCATCGGCGGTAAATCCGTAAGCAATGTCATGCGCGATAACCCGGATCGAACCCAGAATGTGACGCCGGAAGACCTGCAGAAGCAGACCATCAAGGCCGGCTGGGACATCTTCAACCGTAAAGGCAATACCTGCTACGGCATTGCCGCTTCTTCCGCTGCCATCTGCAAATCCATTCTCTTCAACGAGAATCATATCTACCCCGTCACTGTCGGACTCTCCGGACAGTACGGCATCGATAACGCATGGCTCTCCATGCCCACCATTATCGACCGGACGGGTTCGAAGGAGATCGTAGAGATTCATCTGGATCCGGAGGAAGAGAAGGCTCTCCACCAGTCCGCAAAGCTTCTCACGTCCTTCTACGATGAACTTGGTCTTTAAAGGTGGTTTTTAAATGAAAAGAGAAACTCTGGGATCGCGCCTCGGCTTTATTCTCATATCTGCCGGGTGCGCGATCGGCGTGGGAAATGTCTGGCGTTTTCCGTATATCTGTGGTCAGTACGGCGGTGGATTTTTCCTCATCATCTACATTGTCTTCCTGGCGATCCTCGGCATTCCCGTTCTCACGATGGAATATTCGATCGGCCGTGCGAGTCAGGTGAGTATTCTTCCTGCCTACAGGAAGCTGGAAAAAAAGGGTTCTAAATTTCATCTCATGGGATATCTTTCCATGGCGGGTAACTACGTGCTGCTCATGTATTACTCGGTGATCTCGGGATGGATCCTGTACTACGCCTGGCTGATGGCGAAGGGCACATTTGTCAATGCTGACACACAGCTTGTCGCCGACACATTCAATCAAATGATGGATACGCCGGGTATCCTGATCAGCGCCATGCTCATCGTCATGCTGATCACGACAGTTGTCTGCAGCATCGGGCTCCAGAAGGGCGTCGAAAACATCACGAAGTTCATGATGCTGGCATTGCTGATCATCATGGTGATCCTCGGGATCAGAAGTCTCACGCTTCCGGGCGGGCAGGACGGACTCTCCTTTTACCTGAAGCCCAACGGGGAGCACATCAGAAAAGCCGGCCTGTTCAACGTGATGTACGCGGCTCTCAACCAGAGCTTTTTTACGCTTTCCATCGGCATGGGCGGCATGGAAATCTTCGGAAGCTACATCAACCGCAAAAAGCGTCTTGCCGGAGAAGCCGTCATCGTTTCAGCGCTCGATACGTTCGTCGCGTTTACGGCGGGCCTGATTATTTTTCCGGCATGCTTTGCCTACGGTGTAAATCCCGATGCAGGGCCGAGCCTGATCTTCATGACGCTTCCGCGCGTCTTTTCCTCCATGCATGGCGGACGCATCTGGGGAACGATGTTCTTTATTTTTCTGTCGTTTGCCGCACTCTCCACGATGATCGGCGTGTTCGAGAACATCATCGCCTTTTCCATCGACCTGCGCGGTACGAAGCGCAGGAAGAGCGGCATCGTCAACGGCCTGATCATCGCGATCTGCTCGATCCCGTGCGCGCTCGGCTTCAACCTGTGGAGCGCCGCGCAGCTTGTGCCGGGGAAGACGATCATGGATATGGAAGATTTCTTTGTGAGCAATATCTGCCTTCCTGTAGGATCCTTTGTCATCATCCTCTTCTGCACGTGGAAATTCGGCTGGGGATTTGACAACTTCATCAGAGAAGCGAACACAGGTGAAGGCCTCAAAGTGCCGCGCGGACTGCGGTGGTATTTCAAGTACATTCTGCCGATCATCGTCGGTTTTCTCGTTGTCTACGGCATCATCACGTTTTTCAGATAGGGCAGACACACTTCGCATCACCTGACCTCATGAGATCAGAAACTGCTTCTCATACACGATCACGGGAATCTCTGCAGATGAGACCGGTCAGCTTTCGGCCAGCTTCAGAAAAACTGACGCTGCCGTCTGCAGAATGTGATCATTAAAATCATAGGCGGGCTGGTGCGGCATCGGCCAGTCCATACCGTTTCCTATGTAGAACATGGCACCGGGGCATACTCTGGTATACCATCCGAAATCCTCGGACGGCCGCCACGGCTGATCCATCGGCGCCAGCTTCAGGCCGAGCTCCGCAGCCGCACAACGGACTTTTTCCGCACATGCCGGATCATTGACTGTCGCCGGGAACGGATCATACGTTGAAAAATCAACGTTCAAGCCATACTCATCCGCCAGCTGCCCGGCACGCCGGCGGAGTGCCTGTTCCATTCCGCCAAGTTCCTCATCTGATTCTGTCCGCAGGGTAAAGGCGATCTCTCCTTCTCCCGGAGAAATGCCGAAATCCAGACTTCCCTCCCGCATGCAGACGATCGTGCAGAGATGTATGCCCTGATTTTTCTGTTCCTGGCCTCCCTGCTCCGCCTGTTCTTCGCGCTCTTCCTGCTCTTCGTGCTCTTTATACTCTTCCTGCTCCTCGTGCTCTTCCTGCTCCTTGGGCTCTTCCTGCTCTTGTTCTTTCCGCTCTGCCTTCATCTGCTGCGAGTAAAGCGCCAGAGAGGCGATGGCAGCAGCCGGGTTCCGACCGTCTTCCGGCGTTCCTGCATGCGCTCTTTCTCCGTGAAATTTCACCAGAAGACCCACAGAGGCACACTGGGTCAGGCGGTCACGAACCATCACCGCAGCCTCCGGATAACCGCTAAGATTGTGAAAGGCATAGACTTCGCTGACCGGCGTCTCTCTGAGGAAATCCGCGCAGGGTTTTCCGCCGCGGCCGGTCTCTTCCGCAGACTGGAAGATCAGATATACCGGACGGTGGACATCAGCATCCTCTTCCAGCAGCACTGCCAGGGCAGCCAGCACGGAGGAATGTCCGTCATGGCCGCATTTATGCGCCGCACCGGTATTCTGCGATCCGTACGGCAGTGAAATCGTCTCCGGCACCGGCAGCGCATCCATGTCTGCACGAAATGCGATCGGCGGCTGTCCATTCTTCTCTGCCGGCTCATACAGCGCATAGAACCATTCCCCCATGTCAACAATCTTCAGCTTTGTATACTTCTGAATAAACGCCATCAGGCGCGCCTTCGTCTGTCTCTCCTGTCCCGAAAGCTCCGGATGCCGATGCAGCTCATGACGCAGCTCCATAGCTTTTTCCCATAGTTGATCCATTTTGACTTCGCCCCATTCCATTCATTTTTCAAAAATATTATCATGTGTATATAAAAGTCATTTGCCCGCTTTTGCTCAGGTACAACGTGGGTGATGGCTTTCGACACGGTTATCATATTGTCAGATCACGGCTGTTATTGTAGCACGGAAAGATCATCGTTGTGCAGGCAGACGGGGCCATTGTCACTGTGGTATGACAACGAGCAGACGGAGACATTTTAATTGTAATATTATTATTGACATTTAAAATGTAACAATATATATTTCAATTATAAGGTGTAAACAACAAATGGCAGTAGTACAGGGAGGCAGCCATGCTCAGAATATTTGATTCAGGAAGAATTAGCGGAGGTATCACACAGGATCCGAGCGAGCAGATCAGGATCCTCAAGGATCAGCTGGATCAGGCTGAGGCCGTGCTCATCGGTGCAGGCGCCGGTCTTTCTACAGCCGCCGGTTTCACCTATGCCGGCGAACGTTTTCATAAATACTTCCGTGATTTTGCAGAAAAATACGGTATTCAGGATATGTACTCCGGCGGGTTCTATCCTTTTGAGGATCAGGAGACCTACTGGGCGTGGTGGAGCCGGCATATCTACTACAACCGTTATGTAAAAGCCCCTTCTGATGTCTACCCCACGCTTCTTTCCCTGGTCAGAGACAGGGATTATTTCGTACTGACGACCAATGTGGATCACCAGTTTCAGCTGGCGGGATTCGATAAAAAAAGGCTTTTTTATACGCAGGGAGATTACGGCCTCCTGCAGAGTGTCAATCCACAGATTAAAAAAACATACGATAACGAAAAGATCATCATGCGCATGATGGAGGCACAGGGGTTTGTGCGCGATGAACATGGTATTTTTCAGGTGCCGGAAGGCGGAAACCTCCAGATGCGTGTGCCAACGGAACTGATCCCGAAATGTCCGGATGACGGCAGCAACATGACAATGAATCTCCGCTGTGATGACACCTTTGTACAGGACGATGGCTGGTATGCGGCGCTGAACAGATACCAGGATTTTACCCGCCGTCATGAGAATATGCGGGTCCTCTATCTGGAGCTCGGCGTGGGTATGAATACCCCTGTGATCATCAAGTATCCGTTCTGGCAGTATACACAGGAGAATCCGAAAGCATTTTATACCTGCATCAACAAGGGCGAGGCGTACTGCCCGGAACGGATTGAAGACAGATCCGTCTGCATTGACGGCGATATCGGGGAAGTACTGAAAAAACTTTGATTTTGAGTAAGTTTCATTATGAAAAGTACAATTTAACGCGCCAGATTTTGCAAATAATAGAATATATGACGCGTTAACTCACGCTTTTGCACCGTGCTATGGTATGATGACGTTCTGACAGAATTGCATTGATGAGCGTGACAGACGCGCAATAAATGAAACATCCCGATGATCAGTCAACCTTACTGATAAAATATTATCGGCAAAGAGATCAGATTTCCATATTTGAAAGAAGATGAAAAAGATGAGCAGGATAGAATCGGACAGTTTCGGATTTGAAACAGCCGCGGCTGCGTCAGCCTCTCCGGAAGAATGGAATCGGGCATTGTCGTATCTGAGAAAGTACGCAGAAAATTCTCTGGCGTATCTGGCTCTGGAGCCGGATAAGGAATGGCTGTTTTCCGAGAATCCGGAAGGTATGGTAAGCTTTGCGCGGTCTGGGCATACGATCGTGGTCTGCGGGGATCCGATTTGTGCAGCAGAGAGTTTTCCAAAGATACTGGCGATGCTTCGATCCTTTTCGGCGGCAGAGCGAAAACATCTGGTTTTTCTGATGACCAATGAAACCCATATACCGGAGTACCAGGCAGAAGGACTGGGCTGCTTTAAGTGCGGCGAGGAGGCGGTCTTCGATGTACAGACCTGGTCGATGCAGGGAGGACGCTGCGCCAAGGTGAGATCTTCCTGCCATACGGCGATGAATTACGGCCTTACGGTGCATGAATACCGGCCGCAGTCAAAGCGGGATGAGAACATTGAGCACCAGTTTCATGAAATCACAGATGCATGGCTTGAAGAAAAACATACGGCCAGACTGCAATTTGCCGTCGGCAGTCTGATGCTGGAGATGCAGTGCGACAAGAGATATTTCTATGCTGTCGATCCGGAAGGTGTCATTCAGGGCATCAATGTGCTGAATCCGTATCTGGGAGGAAAAGGATGGATCGTGGATATCATGCGGCGCCGGGATGGGTGTCCCCATGGTGTGATGGAACTTTTGTTTCATGACATTATGGAGACACTGAAGAAAGAAGGCATACAGGAAGCGAGTCTCGGCGTGGCTCCGTTTTTCAATACGGAGGCAGAAGACCATCCCTGCCTGATCGAGAAGGCAGAGCACTATATATATGAAAACATGAATTATATCTATGGTTTTAAACCCCTGTATATCGCCAAAAACAAATTCAACCCGAAATGGAAGAACACGTATGTTGTCTGTTATCCGAAGCATATGTCCTTCTGGATGGAGGAGGCGGCCTTTGCCGTTCTGGATTCCCGGGGATTCAGCGATTACGTGCATGCTTATCTGGAAATGCGGCGGGTGCAGAGAAAGTGATTCTTCCGGGGGAAAGTCACGGAAGCTATATCGTCCACAGTGAAAAGCCTGCAAAGATCATCCTGGATTTTTTGGGCAGAAAAATGCATAGCAATTTAACAGGAGCAGGAAGATGAATCAGAAAGAACGAGTCACATATCTCATCCGATATCTTGAAAAAGAAATGCCGGAATACAGGATTCCGGAAATCCCGCAGGATGAACAGGAGGCTTTTAACCTGTTCCGCGCCCTGTGCAATGTACGGATGCCCGGTCCGGTATCCGAAGAATTCCTGCAGGTTCAGGATGCTTTTCTGCAGGAGGAAACAGCTAAAAAGGGAATCACGGACATCAAAGATCTGCACCCGGTTCCCGCTGACAGCCGGCTCTTCCTCTGGCAGGGTGATATCACTGCGCTGCGCTGTGATGCGATCGTCAATGCTGCGAACAGTCAGATGCTGGGGTGTTTCCAGCCGCTGCATAACTGCATAGATAACGCAGAAAATACATATGCAGGTGTTCAGCTCAGAAATTACATGGCAGAACAGATGGGGCAGATGAAGCAGAAATACGGCCGGGACTATGAACAGCCAACGGCGGTTCCGATGATCAGCCCCGCTTTTAATCTTCCGTCAAAGTACATTGTCCACGTCGTCGGCCCGATCGTCTCCCCGTTTCTGACGCAGACTCATAAGGATCAGCTTGCTGAGTGCTATCGCGCCAGTCTGGATCTGGCAGCTGACAACGGCTGTAAAAATATTGCTTTCTGCTGCATATCCACCGGCGTATTCATGTTCCCGCCCAAAAAAGCGGCAGAGATTGCCGTCGGCACCGTAAGAAAGTGGCTGGATGAGCATCCGGACAGCTGTATGAAGAGCGTCATCTTCAATGTATTCAAGGACAGTGATCTGTCAATATATCAGACGATTTTTAAAAACGCCGAATCCTGAATTGATCAGCGACATTGCCTTCACTGCGATAACTGCTGCATAGATTGCCCTGTGGGCGCTGTCATAAAAAATGAATGAAATCCATACCAGAAAATCAAGCTGTGACAGAAGTTCACCTGAAATCCGTCATGACCGCTCTAAACGGTATATAATGAACCTGATATGTAAGCAAAACTTCGAGGTGAATGAAATGGAAAACTTTAAAAAGGGTGAAACTGTATTGGTAAAAGCTGTTGTCGATCGAGCGGCGGATGAAAATCACAAGCTGCTGAGACTGGTGACAGAAAAAGGGACGGTGCTCTGGGCTTCCCCGGAGGAGGTTATTAAAAAGCCAGAATAATAAAGACGGCAGCGTCACCACTTTATATGATTCCGCAAACCTTTGTATAACATCAGCTGACCGAAGCACTTCTACATATGACTTGAAATCTTCTGAAACACATAAATAAACCGGATATCCCAAGGTCAGAGATATCCGGAAGCCAGGAATCAGGAATAAATTTTGTTCGTTACAGTGCTTTCGCACACTGCTCAGCGCCCGTGAGAGCCGCCTTCCAGCCCCTGCGCATCTGCTGTCTTCTTTTCTCGTTCGTCTCACTCCTGTAATGCTGGTAGTGAAGATTATCATACACTTCATCGGAATAAATACCGGCCTTCATGCCCGCCATATAGGCTGCACCGATCGCGGAAAGTTCCTCGCGGTCCGGCACATCGAGCGAACACTCGGCCAGAAGACTCTGCAGTTTCATCAGATAGTGATTTCTGGTCGGCCCGCCGTCGACACGCAGGCATTTCACCGGATGTCCGGATACTTCCTTCATCACTTCAATGACGTCCGTGACCTGCTGTGCGATACTGTCAACCGCTGCTTTTACAATCTCACTCCGGCCGGTGGTCCGGGACATATTCATGATTGCCGCCCGTACCTCCGTATTCCAGTGCGGCGCGGAAAGTCCCGTAAAGGCAGGCACCAGAACTGTCTGATCTCCCGGGTTGGCCCTTGCGATCAGATCTTCCGTCTCACCAGGGGACGAGATCAGCTGCAGGTCATTTTTCAGCCAGGAGATCACAGCCCCGGTGTAGTTGATATTTCCCTCCAGGCAGTAGAATGTCCTGCCGTCCATCTGATACGCAATGGAGGTCGACAGTCTCGGATCCGAGACCATCTTGTCTCCGATATTCATCATGATCGACGAACCGGTGCCGTACGTGGCCTTGATCATGCCTTCCGTGCGGCAGTTCTGCCCGAACAGAGCCGCATGTGAATCACCGATTGCCGCCGTGATTGGCACGGCAGCAGGAAGAATTCCGTCGAAATCCGTCATTCCGAAATCACCGTTGCTGTCCGTGACCTCCGGGAGCATGGACGGTCTCACGTGAAAAATATCCATGAGCTCCTCATCCCACTGACCGCGCCGGATATCGTAAAGCTGTGTCCTGGAAGCATTTGTCGCATCCGTCTTATATACGGCGCCATGCGTCAGCCGGCAGATGAGCCAGGTATCAACCGTGCCGAGGCGGATCTTTTCCGGTTCGATGTCCTGCAGTTCATTCTCGAGGAACCACTGCATTTTTGCCGCCGGAAAATACGGGGAAAGCTTCAGCCCTGTTTTTCCGAAGATCAGCTCTGCCTTATCCGCATGACGTGAGGCGATCTCTGCCGCCCTTCCGCACTGCCATACAATAGCTTTCGCAAACGGAAGCCCCTGCTGGTCAAAAGCGCAGGTTGTCTCTCTCTGGTTACTGATGCCGACAGCTTTGATCTGTGAGCCGTCGATACCGGTCTTCCGAAGCAGTTCCTGCAGTGCTTCCAGCAGATTCTGATAGATCTCGTTCAGATCATGGGAAACCCATCCCTGCTCACTGATCAGCTGACGGTGGCTTCTGTCGGTTTTTCCGGCAATTGCACCGTTTCTGTCAAACAGCAGGAGCTTGGTTCCCTGTGTACTCTGATCTATACCCAATATGTAATCCATTATTCTATCTCCAAAACCGTCCCTGCAGTTATTCCGCCAGTGCCTCTGCCGTCCTCTTCGCAATGCCTGCAGCATCAAGGCCGTAATGTCTGAAAATATCCTTGTTGGTACCGGCTACCAGATGTTCATCCGGAAGTGCCAGTTCAAGAACTCTCATCGGATGCTCCGCAGAGAGAATCTGTGCCGTCATGGCACCGAGTCCTCCGAACGGATCATGCTCCTCCGCCGTCACGATCAGCTTTGTCTGCTCTGCCGCCTGCAGAAGGGTTTCCTTATCATAGGGTTTCAGGCAGTACATGTCGATGACACCGGCATCGATGCCCTGCTCTCTGAGGATCGCAGCCGCGCCGACAGCATTCGGCACCATATCACCGCAGGCAACGATCTCCACATCATGTCCGAGCGAGATCAGCTGTGCCTTATCCATGGTAAACGAAAGATTTTCGTCATATACGTCATCGGTCGCCTGACGGCTTACCCTGATGTACGCGGGCTTGCCGTCATCCGTCAGCGCCTCCATCAGTTTCCTCGTGAGGAAGCGGTCGCTGGGCAGGTATACGCGCATACCGGGCAACGATGCCATCGCTGCAATATCCTGGCAGGAATGATGCGTCATGCCGAGCGCGCCGTAGCTTACACCGCCGGAGATGCCGATCAGTTTCACATTGGAATCGTTGTAGGCAACGTCAACCTTGCACTGCTCATAGCTTCTCGTTGAAAGAAAGCTTGCCGGCGATGCCGCAAATGCTTTTTTACCGGCAGAAGCCATTCCGGCCGCAACCGATACCAGATTCTGTTCGGCAATACCCATTTCAACGAACTGCTCCGGATACTCCCTGGCGAAAGGCGTCAGGGAAGCCGAGCCTCTGGAATCCGAGCAGAGAACAACGATATCCTTATCCGTTTTTGCTTTTTCCATTAAAACGCTGCAAATTACCTGACGATTCGTTTCAGCCATTTTCGATCTCCTCCGCTATTTCCTTCTCAGCCTCTTTGAACTGATCCTCCGTCATCACGCCGTGATGCCAGGACGCCTGATTTTCCATATAGGAAATTCCCTTGCCCTTGACCGTATGGGCGATCACTGCCGTCGGTCTGCCTTTAAACTTCGAAGCCAGTTCATACGCGGAAAGCAGCTCTTCCGGATCATTTCCATCCGCAACCTCGATCACATTCCAGTTGAATGCCTCGAACTTCGTCTTCATGTCTCTCGTCGACATAACCTCGTCTGTGGTTCCGGAGATCTGAAGTCCGTTCAGGTCAACGGTCGCGCACAGATTGTCGAGATGGTACTGTGCCGCTGCCATCATGGCCTCATAGTTCGAACCCTCAGCCATTTCGCCGTCGCCGAGTACCACGTAGACACGGTAATCTTTTTTGTCCATCTTGCCGGCGATCGCCATGCCTGTGCCGACGGCAAGGCCGTGGCCGAGTGAACCGCCGTTCACCTCGATGCCGGGCACATCCGTATTCGGATGTCCGATAAAAATAGAGCCGTAGGACGAAAAATGCTTCATCAGGTCCTCTTTGTCGAAGTATCCGAGATCCCCGAGAATGGTATACAGGGCATCCGCACAGTGACCCTTGCTCAGGACGAAGCGGTCCCTGTCCGGATCATGCATTTTGTCAGCCCCGACATTCATTACACGATAGTAAAGCGTCGTCAGGATCTCCATGACAGACATGTCACCACCAACGTGTCCTGCACTTGAACGGTAAAGCATTTCAATGACATCTTTGCGGCGCTCATTGGCGATGTGCTCAAGTTCCGCAGCACTGTATATTTTCTTCATTGTTATCTCTCCTTTAAGGTCCGTCGAAGCCCGATTTTCTGTCTCAGTTTTCACAGGTTGTCTGACACTGTCAGATGTCCGCTCACACGGCTGCATCATTCCCCTCGCAGATATGCCTTGACCTCTTCTTCGATCGGATCATACAGATCCGGCTTTACGCCGATATATTTGCATGCTTCATAAAGGATCGGAACCACATCCGCATGGATAGCCACACAGTGATGAATGTACGGTCCCTCCACGATTTTTGCTTCCAGTCTCTTCAGATTTTCCACCTCTACCCAGAGATACGTTCCCTTGGTATAAGGTCCGTCAATGCCCTTTGCGCGTCCGAGCAGCAGAGAATACTCTCCGTTGTCGCCGTCGAAACGGGCCAGTGTGAGATTGCCGTGCTTTGCCTCGGCAGAGACAGCGCCGTTGTACGGAAAAGCAACCGGTACGCAGATTGTCGGTTTTTCTCTCGCCACGCTGATCGGCCACGGGCCGCAGTGCTGCAGGAGCTCTCCGTTCTCATTGTCCGGATGTCTCACCGTCCAGTCGGCAAACATGGAGCGGTGTCCCTCCAGATCCGCCGCCTCAACCATGAGCTGTGTGATCGCACCGTGGATATCTGTCTCGCAGACAACCGGCAGTCCCTCTTCATTCAGAAGAGAGTTCGCTGCGCACGGCATGATGCCGATCTCACCCTGAAGCGCATTCCAGCACTGGATCGCGATCGCGCTTGCGCCGTACTTGTCAGCAAGATTGCGCATGGCGACCTTCAGGGCAGCCACGTTGTTCAGCAGATTGTCCTCGATCTTGCAGGTCATATTCTCCCTGCAGTAGCGGATGACATCCTCTACCTTATCCGCCTCCTCCTTTCTGACGCGGTTCATCTCCCCCGTCAGCTCCGGGATCGGAACAGGTGCCAGCTGAATATTGAACTTCTCCAGCAGCTCGCCCTCATTGCACATCGTGCTCCAGAAATCATACGGACGCGGTCCGATCTGAAGGACACGGATATGGCGGAAGGTTTTTACCACATTGCAGACGGCAAGGAAATCCTTCAGGCCGCGCTCAAATTCCGGATCCGTCAGTCTGCAGTTTGTCATATAGGTAAACGGAATCTGAAAACGACGGAGCACTTTACCCGTGGCGAAGAGTCCGCACTGGGTATCGCGCAGGCGCATGCCGTCCGGCTCCGGGCGCTCATCACGCGGCCCCCAGAGAAGAACCGGTACGTTCAGATCCTTTGCGAGGCGGGCACATTCGTACTCCGTTCCGAAATTTCCGTGCGGGAGAAACAGGCCGTCAACTTTTTCCTTCCTGAACTTCTCCGCAATTTTTATTCTGTCCTCGTCGTTATACAGAAGACCTTCTTCATTGATATCTGTGATATCCACATAGTCGATGCCCATTTCATCGAGTTTTTTTCTCGTGAGATCTGCGTATTTGATGGCATCGGGCGCACTGAAAATGGCCCTTCGTGTCGGAGCAAAACCGATTTTTACCTGTTTTTTCATGATGTACTGCCTCCTGTTCTTTCTGCGTACGAAGAATTGGTATCTTAAATAATATGGTTGTCATAAGTATGATAAACGGGTCAATATGTTCTTCGCCCACTTTTACACAAGTACAGCGTGGATGATGACTTTTGACACTGTAATCACCATATGCAAAGATTTGCTTTATCTCAATAATAAATAAAGTGTTAATAGCTTTATTTTAACTTTATTTTTCGAGTTTAACGCTGTCATAGGCAATAAACGCCTGTATTTTGTCTGCATTTCTGGCATTTCATGCTCATCTTGCAAATTTCGAAACAGGGGTTTACTTTATATTTGGAACAAGAATCAATAAAGGAGACAGGGAAACATGAGTACAACCGCTAAAGATCTGGCGCAGAAGCTCGGCATTTCACAGACTGCCGTCTCCATGGCTCTCCACAATAAACCCGGTGTCAGCACAGAGACGAGGCAGAAAATCCTTCGCGCAGCTGAAAAATACGGATATGATATGTCGCGCATCAAGGGAAACCGTGCGCTGGAAGGGACGATTTACGTTGTTCTCTACAAGACAACGAATGCCATTCTGTCCTATTCACCTATTTTTGATGAGCTTTCCCTCGGTGTACAGAATGTCGCGAGTGCTGAAAATATCCGCGTGAGAATCACGCCTTTCTGGGAACGCAACGACGATCTGAACCGTTTTCTGGAAGACCTCCGGGTGTCCGACTGCATCGGTGTCATCCTTGTCGGAACGGAAATCTCACAGGATAACTGCCGGAAATTCACCCGGCTGCCTTTCCCGGTCGTTCTGCTTGATTCTTCTTTTGATAACATTGGCTGCGACTGCTGTCTGATCAACAATGTCGGCGGCGCGCACCAGGCCGTCAATTATCTGATCGCCAGACGGAACTGTCAGCCGGGTTATATCCGTTCGGCATACCACATTCCCAATTTCAGTGAACGGCTGGTGGGATTTAAAAAAGCCGTTCGCGAGAACGGCATGTCTTTTTCCAGAAGTATTATTCATAAAATTTCGCCGAGCATTGAGGGCTCCGTTACCGATATGCTCGAGCTGATCGACAGCGGCACGCAGCTCGCGGATGCCTACTTCTGCGACAATGACATCATCGCCATCGGCGCGATCAGAGCTCTGAAGCTCCGCGGCATCCGCGTTCCCGAAGATATCGGCATCATCGGCTTCGATAACATTTCGGAGGCCCGCATCTTTGATCCATCACTGACGACGATGGATGTGCCGAGAACCTATATGGCGGAGTGCGCCACCCGTCAGCTGATCCACAGGATCCGCCATCCGCAGCAGCCGCCGATCAAGATCGAAGTCCCGCCCGTACTGATCAAGCGGTTCTCGCTTTAACCTGCGCGGACAAAGAGCCCCATTCGGCCACGAAGTGATCGGGTGGGGCTCTTTTCACGATAACGGGAAAAAAACCGCGAAGCGGTTTTACCCCGCTGAATCTCTGAGAAAATACAGTCATCCACCGATGACACAATGCAGATGATGCTGTTCCACAACATTTTTCAGGCAAAGCATTTTTTCCCTGGATGGAACAGGAATGTCTCCCATCAGATAAGGACGCCCCAGCCCGATATATTTATCATAGCCCAGCCGGTGATAGGGCAGCAGATGAAGTTCCTGAACACCGGGCAGCGAGGCCGCAAAGGCTGCGATCTCATCGATTTCTTCGTCTGTGTCATTAAATGTCGGGATCACCGGTGTCCGGATGATCAGTTCACACTGTCCGGAAGCTGCCGTACGTCGCGCATTCTCCAGCATCAGCGCATTGTCGCGCCCGGTAAATTCGCGATGTTTTTCTCCGTTCATATGCTTGATATCCATCAGATACTGATCCAGCCACGGAAGAAGGGCCTCGATGTGCGAATAATCCGCACAGGCCATGCTTTCCATCGCCGTTGAGAAGCCTTCATCCTTTGCGGCATGCAGGAGGTCCCGTGCAAATTCCGGCTGGCAGAGGCTCTCCCCGCCGGAGAGTGTCAGCCCGCCGCCGGACCGCCGGTAATACATTCTGTCGCTGTTTACCGTTTTCATGACATCTCCCACTGTGGTATCTTCACCGACAATGCGCACGCTGCCGTCTGCAAGCCGCATCTGCTGTATGCCGGGCTCCTGAGACTCAGGATTGCAGCACCACCGGCATCTGAGCACACACCCCTTCAGAAATACAATGGTTCTGATTCCCGTTCCGTCGTGCACAGAATATCTCTGGATATCAAAAATCCTTCCCTTTGTTTTCAAATAATCAGTTGCGGAAGACGCATGATTGTCAGCAGTCAGATTCCGCATCTCCTCCGCCTGTCCCGCAGGCGGATTCTGTCTGATCCGGTCAGGCATATCCGCTGCCGGATATCCGGTGACAACCGTGCCTCCCAGGCGCCAGGCATCTGTATAAAAGCTCATGGATTTCACCTCAGTATTCGAAGCCCTGTTCCGTCCGGCGGATAATGTCATCCTGCAGCGATTTGGACAGGGTAGTAAACAGTGCAGAATAACCGGCTACACGTACAACGAGATGGCGGTACTTCTCCGGATGCTTCTGTGCATCGAGAAGCGTCTGTTTATCGACAACGTTGAACTGCATATGCATTCCCTTGCGGTCGAAATAGGTCCTGATCAGTGCTTCAAAGTCATTCAGTCCCTTTTCTCCGGCGAGCGCTGACGGATGGAATTTCTGGTTGAGCAGCGTTCCGTTGGAAGCGATCATGTGATCAATCCGCGCCACCGAATTTGCGGTTGCTGTCGGTCCGTGGGTGTCTCTTCCCGCCATCGGTCCGATGCCATCGGCGACAGGGGTATGCGCCAGACGGCCGTCCGGCGTGGCACCGGTCTGGGCACCCAGCGGTACGTTGGCCGATACAGGATAGATACCCGCCTGGAACTGGCCGCCTCTGGGATTCCTGTACGTCTCCAGAGGTTTTGTGTAAAGGTAAGCGCAGTCTCTGGCGAAATAATCGACTTCCGGAATATCATTGCCGTATTTGGGTACCTGGCCGATCATATCCAGAAGCTCCTGAAACTTTTTCCTGTCATCGTCAGAAACCGGATCATTTTCCAGCTTTGCCACCACAGCGGCAATCTCCGCGGCGCCTACTTTTTTACCTTCCGCCCGGATACCGGCAACGATGTCTTTCGTGAGATCCGTGATGGAGGCGCTGTCGAGCCCCTTGCCGTAATTCAGTTTCAGCGCACGGGCATATTCCTTCAGTGTGACTTTATGCTCATCATAAACCAGCGTTTTTACCGCCATCAGAGAATCAGCAGCATTCGCGATGCCGAAGCACTGCGGGCCTGTAAAGTTATAAACAGCTCCGCCCTGCTCCGTGGTGAGTCCCTTGTCTATGCAGTCGTCCACCATGGCGGAAAGCCATGGAAGCGGTACGCGCTCCGCGTGTGCCACATCGATGGAGTTATCAGCGTTCACCAGCAGCGATATCTGGTATGCCATCTGCTTTTTATAGGCATTCCAGAAATCTTCAAACGTCGTGAGGTTTTCCAGCGTTCCTGTGGCGGGTCCCACCTGCTCTCCGGCATCCCGGCCGTTGGTGAAGACCAGTTCAAGCGGCCGGCACATATTGAAGAACGCCGCATCGTGCCATCCCATGGTCTTTCCCATAGCCTGCGGCTCTACGCATCCGATCACACTGTAATTCCGGGCATCTTTCAGTGAAACGCCCCGGTTCATCAGCGCGGGAATGATCACCTCGTCATT
>ONKP01000075.1 GCA_900318405.1 uncultured Eubacteriales bacterium
GTCGCTCCGCTGCCCGGCCATCGTTGCGAAGGCATCCATTGTCGATCCGGAGTGCATGATGACGATGCCGAAGAAGGTTCTCGCCTCGGTCGGCTTCGACGCTCTCTGCCACTGTGTGGAGGCATATACGGCAAACAACTCACAGCCGTTTACCGACGCGCTTGCTCTGTATGCGATGCCTCTGATCATCGACAATCTTCCTTCGCTCGTCAACGGCAGTGACAGCATGGAAGCCTGGGAAAAAATGTCTGTCGCCAGCACGATCGGCGGCATGGTCATCAATACGGCAGGCGTCACGCTTGCGCATGGCATGGAGCATCCGGTCAGCGGCCTGAAAAACGTCGTTCACGGACAGGGTCTTGCAGCGATTGCACCGACCGTTGTTGACGCTACCTGGAGCGGCAACCCGGAGAAATTCGGCGTTCTGTCCCGCATGCTGGGCGGCACCGGCGCAGAGGACTGCACAAAGGGCGTCCGCGCATTCCTGAAGGCCATCGGACTGGAACTCACCCTGACAGATCTGGGTGTAGAGGAAAAGGATATCCCGTGGCTTGCGAAAAACTGCATGAAGGTATCCGCAGGCAACCTGGTCAATACGCCGGTACATCTGGAAGAGGCAGATGTAGCTGCTTTATATAAGAAAGCACTGTAATCAGATTCTCTCAGAATGCAGACTGTGTGAAATACAGTTGGGAACGGATCCGGAAAGCAATATAACAGAGAAGGTGAAAAGAGGTACGGATATGATTAGATTTAAAAAAGCATCGGAAGAAGATTTCCCTGAAGCCATGAAATTCATCCGTGCGCTGTGGGATTACAACACCTACGAGGATGAGCCGACGAAAAAAGTGTACGATAAGGTAATTAACGATCCGGAAAGCTTTGCCTTCTTTTTACTTGATGATGACGAGTATGTGGGCTTCTGCCACGGGGATTATTTCCAGACGTTCTGGATGTGCGGCCTGACCTGCTATGTCTCCAGCATCATCACGAGATCTGACAGAAGAAATCAGGGCTTCGGTCGCGAGATGATGGACCATGCCACCAAGCTGGCCAAGGACAGGGGATGCAAGGCACTGATCCTCGACTCCGGCATGCCGCGCAAGGAAGCCCATCAGTTCTACGAGCACTACGGCTTTGAAAAGAGCTGCTACGGCTTTGAGAAAGCACTTTGATGCGCTGCGATAGCTGCGAGAAGCAGAACTGCATATGAGCAGAGGCTGCCTTCGATATTGTATGTGAAAAGAGCGCCTTCGATATCATATGCAAACAGAGAGCCGCATTCGATCACACAGTGATCGGATGTGGCTCAGCTTATAGTAGTAACATTGTCATTTGTGTTTTTTCGGACTGTTGCCAGCCGATGAATTGTCTCCATTCTGAGCGGGTGCCACTCTGTGGTCGACCTTTTTCATGATACGGTTCGAGCGCAGCTTTGAAAAAATATAGATGAAACCAGATAAACGTAGAGGATAAATTGATCATATAAACACAACGCGATCTGAACATTTCCTTATTACCAAGTTCTGCTTATAATCAATGTCAGTTTTGCATACGCATATGCATCCATATATCAAGGAGGATAAACGATGAAAAGAGTATTGACGATCCAGGATATTTCGTGTCTCGGCAAGTGTTCCCTGACTGTAGCGCTGCCGGTGATCTCGGCCATGGGCGTGGAGACGGTCATTCTGCCGAGCGCAGTGCTGTCGACGCACACCATGTTTCAGGGATTCACATGCAAGGACCTGACCGACCAGCTGATGCCGATCGCCGAGCACTGGAAATCACAGGACGTGAAATTCGACGCGATCTACACAGGCTATCTGGGCTCTGCCGAGGAGATCGATATCGTGAAGAGGATCTTCAGCATGTTCAAAACAGATGACACCCTGATCTTCATTGACCCTGTCATGGCGGATAACGGCAAGCTGTATCCTGCTTTTGATGAATCCTATGCGAAGCTGAATGCAGGACTCTGCGGAAGTGCGGATGTCATCGTGCCCAATCTGACCGAGGCCTGCTTCATGACCGACACACCTTACCGCGAGGACTACGACCGCGCATACATTGAGGAGCTGCTGCAGAAGCTCGCAAAGCTCGGGGCAAAGACCGTTGTGCTGACCGGCATTGCTTTTACACCGGGAAAGACCGGCATTTACGGATACGATACGGAGAAGGGTCAGTACTTCAGCTATGAAAATGATCACATCGACGCTTCGTATCACGGTACCGGCGATATTTTTTCCAGTGTCTGCGTAGGTGCGCTGATGAACGGACTTTCCATGAAGGATGCTTTCAAGCTTGCGGCTGATTATACCGCAGATACGATCCGCGCTACGCTGGATAACCCTGCGAAACCGTGGTATGGCGTTGACTTTGAGACGACAATACCGGAACTTTGTGATAAACTGAGGGAGGCAAAAAAATCACAGAGTTAAACGGAGGCTGATATGCTTAAACCAGGAATCAGAGGAACGGCGGAAGAAACAGTCACGGAAGAAAAAACAGCGTGGAAGATCGGCAGCGGCGAACTGCTCGTGTATGCAACTCCCTGCATGGCGTCGCTGATCGAAAAGGCGGCGTGGAAAAGCGTAGCCGACGAGCTCGAAGAAGGACAGGGCACAGTCGGAACAAAACTCGATATCAGCCATGAAGCGGCCACACCGGTCGGCATGACGGTGACGGCGGAGACGGTTCTGAAAGAGGTTGACGGAAGACGCCTCGTCTTCGAGGTGGAAGTGCATGATGAGGTCGGCGTGATCGGCCGGGGAACGCATGAGAGGTTTATCATCCGGAACGAGAAGTTCTTCAACAAGGCGCAGAACCGGAGAGAGCACAATTCATAAGTATGCATAGAAAATTCAGGAGGAATTGCATCATGGCAGTGGAATGGAAGAATCTGGATCAGCTGAAATCTTTCGATGAACTGAAAAACGTAAAGCGCGTGAATATCCGCGAGACTATGAGCGGGGAAAACGGCGCCGACAGAGTGCGCCGTTACAGCGTACCGATGGCTGCCGGCATGGCATACAATTATGCCGCAAAGCAGGTCGATGATGATGTGCTCGCCGTTCTCGTAAAAATGGCTGAGGAGGCACAGCTTACCGACAAATACAGAGAGCTCTACAACGGCGCCGTGATCAATACCGGCGAGAAGAGAATGGTTCTTCACCAGCTCTGCCGCGGACAGCTCGGAAATGATGTGATCGCTGACGGCGTGAACAAGCGTGAATTCTACGTACAGCAGCAGGAGAGAATTGCCGCCTTTGCGGACAAGGTTCACAGCGGCGAGATCACGAATGAGGCCGGCGAGAAGTTCACCACGGTAGTGCAGATCGGTATCGGCGGCAGTGACCTCGGTCCCCGCGCGCTGTATATCGCTCTGGAGAACTGGGCAAAAGCAAACGGCAAAATGAAGATGGATGCGCATTTCATCAGCAACGTCGATCCGGATGATGCGACCGCTGTCCTGAAGAGCGTAGATGTGGCGCATTCTATTTTTATCCTGGTTTCCAAATCCGGTACAACGCTGGAGACGCTGACGAATGAGGCTTTTGTCAAAAATGAACTGACGAAGGCGGGCCTGGATCCGGCGAAGCACATGATCACCTGCACCAGTGAGACCTCTCCGCTCGCAAAGAACGGCGGGTACATGGATGCGTTTTTCATGGATGATTACATCGGCGGACGGTATTCCTCTTCCTCCGTTGTCGGCGGCGCCGTGCTGTCGCTGGCTTTCGGACCGGATGTATTTGCGGCGATCCTCAATGGTGCGGCTGAAGAAGACAGGGCTGCCACGGAGACGGATCCGCTGAAGAACCCGGATATGCTGGATGCGCTGATCGGTGTCTACGAGAGAAATGTGCTCGGATATCCGGCAACGGCTGTCCTTCCTTATTCTCAGGCACTCAGCCGCTTCCCGGCACATCTGCAGCAGCTGGACATGGAGTCCAACGGCAAATCCGTGAACAGATTCGGAGAGCCTGTTGATTACGTGACGGGACCGATTATTTTTGGCGAGCCCGGTACGAACGGACAGCATTCGTTCTATCAGCTGCTCCATCAGGGCAAGACGATTGTTCCGCTGCAGTTCATCGGATTCCGCAGCAGCCAGATCGGCAATGATGTGGACATTCAGGGCAGCACCAGCCAGCAGAAGCTCTGCGCAAATGTAGCTGCTCAGATCGTGGCTTTCGCCTGCGGCAAGGATGACGAGAATCTGAACAAGAATTTCGAGGGCGGCCGTCCGTCAAGCATCATCATCGCGGACAAGCTGACGCCGGAAGCACTCGGCGCGCTGCTTGCACATTATGAGAACAAGGTGATGTTCCAGGGCTTCCTGTGGAATGTGAACAGCTTCGACCAGGAGGGCGTTCAGCTCGGCAAGACGCTGGCGAAGAAGGTGCTGGCGCATGAGACCGATGGGGCGCTGAAGGTGTACAGCGACTTACTGAAGATCTGATAATTTGATGATCTGAGAGTCCAGGATACAGATGCCTCCACCCGCAACAGAGCGATGAGCACTTGCTGAGAGCGACCGTAGGGAAGCTCGAAGCTTACGTGCGACGCCTGTCAGCGCAGTTAGC
>ONKP01000073.1 GCA_900318405.1 uncultured Eubacteriales bacterium
AAAGAGAACCTTCAGGATGTCCATCCGCTATACAAACAAAAAATGATATGTTCATGAGCTCATTTCTTTGGCTCACAAACATATCATACGAGGAGGAAAAACATGCTGAACATCAAAAAAAGCACCAACGAAAACGGGCTTACCGTCGTCCTGACCGGGCGGCTGGACACCACTACCGCGCCGGAGCTGGAGAAGGAACTGAAGGCCTCTCTGGACGGTGTGTCCGCCCTCACCATCGACATGGCGGCGCTGGAGTACATCTCCTCGGCGGGGCTGCGTGTGCTGCTCTCCGCCCAGAAGACCATGAACAAGCAGGGCGAGATGAAGGTCGTCCACGTGGGCGAGACGATCATGGAGATTTTTGAGGTTACCGGTTTTTCAGATATCTTGTCAATCGAGTGAGCAGGAGTCCTGTTGACCGGGGAAAAGCAGAAAGGGGAGATAAGCCATGCCGGAAAAAACGGTAAGAGAAATGACGGCGTTGGAGAGAAGGCATTACTCTCTGGAAGCGCGCATGTTTCACGCGGTTGAAATGGTTTCCGCTGTCCTCGGCTTTGTCGCGCTGCTGATCGGGCTGGGTCTGTACGTTTACGCGCTGTTAGGGCAGTATGTGGGCGAGGCTTTTGGACTCGCTCGATCTGCGTCGATGGTTATAGAGCAGGTGGCCGACACGGAGACGCTGGTCGGGGACGTCATGACCGTTTATCGCGGCCTGTCCCAGGAGGAGCGCGCCGGATCTCGGACGGAGACCTACCGGGCAAACTATGCCGAAATCTCATCCGGGGAAGACTATCAGATGCTACGCACCGTGCTGCGGGAGTTTTTGGATTCCAGCGACGTAAACGATGTCTTTCTCGCCGTCTATGACAGGGAAACGTCCTCTCTCGTCTACATCGTTGATCCGGATGAGCGGGAGGGCCATATCTGCTATCCCGGAGACTGGGAGCCTGTCAGCGAGAAGGAACTGAACACCTTCCTGTCTTGGGACGGGACAGGAAAGCTCCATTATTTCAGTAAGAGAGACAACTTCGCATGGCTTTGCACGGCGGGCGTTCCCCTCCGGAACGATGCCGGAGAGATCATCGGCTTTGTGCTGGCAGATGTGTCGCTTGCGGAGGTGGGGAGCGGGATCAAGAGCTTTCTGATACAGTATGTGATCGGCATTGCGATTGCAACCGTATTGATCGGTTTTTTTCTCACCAGACATATGAAAAAGACCCTTGTGCAGCCGATCAATGAGATCGCAGAGGCCGCGCAGAACTATGCGCAGGATAAGAAAAAAGGCGAGCCGCGTTCTGACTATTTTGCTATGCTGAACATCCGCACCGGTGACGAGGTGGAGAACCTGAGTCTGGTTCTGGCGGATATGGAGCGGGACCTGACGGAGTACGAGGAAAACCTCACCAAAATAACGGCTGAAAAAGAGCGCATCGGCACGGAGCTGGCGCTGGCGACCCGCATCCAGGCGGACATGCTTCCGAATATTTTCCCGGCTTTCCCGGAGCGTCCGGATTTCGATATCTATGCGAGTATGGATCCGGCCAAGGAAGTCGGCGGCGACTTCTATGATTTTTTCCTGATCGATGAGAAGCATTTGGGCCTCGTAATGGCGGACGTCTCCGGCAAGGGTGTGCCCGCAGCGCTCTTTATGATGATCTCCAAGATCCTGGTACAGAACTATGCCATGACCGGCCGCAGCCCTGCGCAGGTGCTGCAGGCGGTCAATGATCAGATCTGCTCCAACAATCGCGAGGAGATGTTCGTCACCGTTTGGCTCGGCGTGTTGGATACCGAGACCGGAAAAATCACAGCGGCCAACGCCGGACACGAGTACCCGGTGCTGATGCAGGCGGGCGGGCAGTTCGAACTGGTGAAGGACAAACACGGTTTTGTCATCGGCGGCATGGACGGCATGCGGTATAAGGAGTATGAGCTGACGCTGACGCCCGGTTCCAGGCTGTTTCTCTATACGGACGGTGTTCCGGAGGCGACGAATGCACAGCGTGAAATGTTCGGTACAGACCGGATGCTGGATGCGCTGAATGAAGCTCCTGACGCGGCGCCGGAAATGATCCTAAAAAATGTCCGCAAAGCTGTAGACGGCTTTGTTAAAGACGCGGAGCAGTTCGATGATCTGACGATGCTCTGCGTGGAGTATAAGGGGGTTCACTCATGAGAGGTTCATACAAGGAGCTTGTGGTCCCTGCGCAGATTGAAAAGCTGCAAGAAGTGCTCTCCTTCCTGGAACAGGCGCTGGGCGAAGTGGACTGCCCGCTGAAAAAGCAGATGCAGATCGCTGTGGCGGCAGAAGAAGTCTTTGTGAACATCGCAAGCTATGCCTATGCTCCGGGAACTGGCGCAGTTACGGTGCGTATAGAAATATCTGACGATCCGGCTGCGGCAACAATCACTTTTTCAGATAGTGGTGTTCCCTTTGATCCGTTGAAAAAGGCCGATCCGAATGTGACACTTCCAGCAGAGGAACGTGAAATCGGCGGCCTCGGAATCTTTATGACCAGGAAATTCATGGACAACGTAACCTATACCTATAAGGACGGCAAAAATGTCCTGACACTGAAAAAGAACCTCTGAAAAAGTGTGGAAAAAGGCAAAACAAAGGGAAAGAGGAAAAATGAAAAGAATCGTATGTATCCTTATGGCAATGTGCATCGTGTTCACCTTGGCAGCCTGCGGAGCAAAGCAGGCCGGCGCCAACGAAACCACGACGCAGGCTTCAGAAGCTCCGGCGCAGGCGGAACAGGCTGCCGCCGAGTGGACCCGTCAGGGCTATTTCACGGACGAAAATGAAAATATGCTGACGGTCATGTGGATGGAGGAGGTCGACGAACCGGGATGGTATGTCGGCGTCATGGCCGGAGAGCTTGCGGGAGGCTGCGTGCTCCCGCAGGAGGGCTGCACCTTGCACGGCGACCTGAATGGCTGGGATGAGAGCGCCGAGCCGCTGATCGTCACCGTGTCCGAGGAGGGCGAGGACGGCCTGCTGCTCACCATCGACGGCGGCGAGAGCTATCACTTCACCCCGATGCAGATAGAGGAGGCGTCGATCGTCGTTACGATCAACACCGAAGGCTGGGGCAATATCGCCTATGCCGAAGGGGATCAAGCGCCGGAGCTCGACCCGGAGTATCCGTCCCAATCCGCCTACATCGGTCTGGCCGAGCCTGCCACGCACACCTTTATCGCCCAGCCCCAGGCGGGCAATCTGTTCGTCAAGTGGACAAAGAACGGCGAGGACTTTTCCAAAGAGCCGCAGATCACCCTGCTGCTGGATGAGAGCGCGGAGTATATCGCCGTATTTGAGGAAGACCCCGACTGGCAGAACCCGGTCATGAACTTCACCGGCGTCTATGAGTGCGACAGGGCGCGGGCAAACGTCGAGTGCTCTGGCTATGATGAGGCATGGATCTCCATCGAATGGGCAAGCAGCGCTTCGGAAATGACCAACTGGGTTATCTCCGGGCGACTGGATACGGATACCCGCAGCATTACCTACGACGGCTGCTCGAAAACGAACTTTGTCTACGATAACAGCGGCGAAGTGGTAAGCGACGACAGCGAATATGAAGACATCCCCGGCGTGATCACCTTTAACGACGATGGGTCTTTTACCTGGCATCAGGATCTGCCCGAAAGCGGTGAGGACACGGTGTTCGAGTGGGTCGGAATACAGCAAGACCTCTTCTCATATGAGCATGATCCGAGAGAAAACCCGGAAGCGATGAAGGATATCGTCGAAAATGCTGACGCGGTTTACGGTTTCTCCCCAAATCCCGAATCGACACGCCTCGGGGTTTACGCTGAATATGACTGGACTGATCCTGAGTTTGTTGCCGAAGCACAGGATGAGCGCAGAGCGTATCACGAGTCTATGAGCACCATGATGGACATCCTTTACGAAATGCGTGCGGAAGGCGCGTCAATCGAAGAAATGGCAAGAGCCGTTTCCACCGAAAGAAACCGCTTGCGTCTGGAGGCGTATAAGGAAGATCCGGAGGGGCTCGAAAAGCTGAAACAGAGCAACCTGGATACATACGGACACGAGGATGGCCCTACTCCGGATGAATTGTATGAGAAATACGGCAGCTGGGCACTTGTCATTCAGAAGGCTTTCGGCACTAACATGGGAATGGATGCTTGCTGCGGCCTGTATGACGAGTATTATCAGCTGTATATCGAGCTTGGATATGTCGATGAATAATTGATTTATACTTGAATAGGACGAGGAGAAATAGATATGGGTTTTAAAGACGATTTGAAAAAAGCAGCTTACTCCGCGGTTCCCAGAAAAATAGAAATGGGCCGCAGCATGACGATCGAAGAACTGTATGCTCTTCTAGACCAGCATAAGGAGGAGTTTCCAGTGCCGTTCAAGCTGACCAGCTTCTTGGGCAAAAGGATCACCTTTAAGCGTGAGCCCAGGTTGGAGATCCAGCTACTTGTGACTGTGAAAGGCAACGTCATCACGGTCAGACCCAACCTGCAGGAAGGAACGATCGAAAGCAATGATTTCAGCGTAAGAACAGCCGATCTTAAAAACGGCTTCGGACTGCAAACCGAGCTGGGCCGGGATGACTATGTGAACGATGTCGTAGAAAAGATCACAAGGATCGTGAATAGATAATTGCTCTCCTTATAAACAGGGCCACCGAAATAAGTGCCGTTGGCCATGGTTTTGCTTCAAAGGCGACGTACGGAAAAAGGTTTATCCCATCTCATATAATGCTGTATTGTATGAGATGGCTTGAACAGTTAAGTCTGTAATAGACATGGTAAAGGGTAAAGGAGCTAGTGGATATAAAGTAGTCCATGAGCTCCTTTTTAGTACCATAAAAGTGTAGTTGTTAGAGAGTAATTACCTCTGACATCTGCACTTATTTTTTATAATAAGGGGAGTAATTGGTATGGCGAGGCGCT
>ONKP01000049.1:0-11356 GCA_900318405.1 uncultured Eubacteriales bacterium
TGCTGTTCCGTTTTTTGAATGCAGGTCCCGGAGGACGTAGCCTTTCCATGAATCATTATCTCTGTCCGCACGTGCTCTGAGCCCGGACGTTACGTTATGATCTGCTTCCTGACATCCAATACCTGGTTGCAAGCCATGGTCAGCTTTTCGACAGGCGGCAATACCCGGCTGTACTTCATGCTTTTTCTCATCTCTTCTTATGCCGTATGAAATGTGATCACTTTCCGATGACACCCACGCAATCCTGGCATGCGATCTGCTCACAGCCGGAGACGGCAGCACGACATCCGCTGCCCTGCTGCTCTTGCCGATAATGTACATCGGCTGATTCTCCGCTGCCCTGCTGCTCTTGCCGATAATGTACATCGGCTGATTCAGGGAGAATTCCTGCCCCGGCTGAAGGAAAACCTGCGTATCCTTTCTGGCTGATCCGACGTACACCAGCTTCGCCGGCACAGGGCCACCACCGCCCGCCGAAAACGCCTTCAGAATCTGCGTTTCTGCTTCTTCATCATATTCCATTTCTCCGCTGTTTACTTTTGCGGAATATGTCTTCGATTCTGCAATGTATGCCGAAGTCTTTATGCCATAAGATTCTATTTTCTTTCCGGGAGCCGTTTTTCTTTCGCCAGGCTTTATTTCATCATCGTCGGGAAAATAACCGTCATCATCTGCAATCGTCGCATGCTCCCGCCTGAATTTCTGAAAAAAGGCAAACTTCTTCCCGCCCTTCTTTTTCCCGGACTTCCGGCGGCCATTATTTTTAGCCTTCCTGTCTTCCTCTTCAAAGAACGCATTGACGATCTCTTCCTGTCTGTGCTGTTCTTCCTCTGCCTCTTCGTGCTGCTCCGCCGGATCCTCCGGACCGGTCTCCCTCACCATATTTCTGAAAAAATCAACGGGAACCTCTTCCGTCTGTTCACAGCACTTCTGATAGAAAGCATAACCGAGAACAACGGCCTCTCTGTCCTTATGATCCAGCCGCGGCAGGATGCCCTCGCCGAGCTGTTGAAGCGATTCCGCCAGTCCCGCTTCCGCACCCGGATAATAACAGAACCGCATCTGATCTCTTTCCTGGTTCAGATAGATCATGTCCGGCGAAAGCAGCAGGCCCTGAGGGTCCAGCAGATATTCCGAAAGCGTCTCCATGGCATCCGGGATCAGCAGAAAAAGCATCCGCAGAAGCACCGCGTCGACTTCCTGGTTTTCCATGACCGACTGCAGCGTCTGCAGAGATGTGATGTCATAGCAAAACAGGAGTTCTCCGTCCATCTCTTCTGTCCGACAGCGGAGAAACCCCGGTATGGCATTTTCCCTGATCATATGGAGCGGATAGGCATTCCGGTCAATTTCCGCCCCGCCAGAAAGAATCATGTCATGATGATCTACATTCTGCCGATAAGCTGTTTTCACACCTGCCTCCCTGCTACTCGCCGCCGGTCAGCGCCTCGCCAAAACTGCGCACATTCCGCGCAGCGCGGATTTGCCCGGCCGGCCAGATTCTGTCCACCGATTCCTCTATCAGAGCATCATCAAAATATTTGGCAAACATAGAATATTTCTGCCCCTGAAATGTCACTGACGTACCCTGCCTGCCACACTTCACCTCGTAAGAAGGTGTAGTGCCCGGCATCGTCTGATCCGCCGCCCGCTGTTCAGCTCTGTTTTCCGCTTCCCTGCCCGCCTGTTCCAGCGAAACCCCTTCATCATCCCCGCCGGTAAACCGGGCATTTCCCATCATGGCACTCTCCAGCGCGGCATTCGTATACCAGCACCGGTTGTGGACATAGAACAGCAGCGTCAGCAGCGCAGCGATCACGATGACGATGATCGGAATGACAAACGATGCCTCTACCGTTATACTGCCTCTGCTCAGTCCATCGAGCGAAAAATAATGGCCTGACCTTCTTCTCTTTATTTTCATAGTTCTCCGTTCGGCATGGTTCGTTGTTCTGCACCAGCATTTGAGCTTTTATTGTCAAATTCTCCTCAGGCACCGGAAAAATGATAAACACATGATTCTACGACAGGCGAACCGTTATAACGGTCAGGAATCCCGCTGCCAGATACGGAACAAACGGGACTTCCTTTTTCCCTGAAACCGCACCCACGATTGCCGCGTAAAAAAGCGCAAGGAGAAAGGAAACAGCTGCCGCAGCAGCGCCTGTCCAGCATCCAAGCATCAGCAGCATGATGCCGTCGCCATAACCCACTTTTTCTTCCGTGAGCCTGGCAAGCAGGAGCAGCAAAGCCCCCGACAGGAGAGACAGAAAAACAGACAGCACTGTGCCACCGCCTCCTCTCTCCGGATACAGCAGGACTGCGCGAAAAGCAATTCCTGCCGCTGCACCGAAGAGCGTAAGCATGGGACTGATCTTTCTCCGCCGGATATCCGAAGGTATATTGAAGGCCAGAATGCCCAGCGGAGCCAGCATCGAGGCGAGTTCCTGCGTTTCCATCAATTTCCCGTTTATCCTCCGTATGATCTGTGTGCGGCGCAGTCCCTGCATTCCCGCATATTGCCAAGCTCCGACTGCGGCACCATTCTCACGGTTCTGGTCAGTCCGCTGCAATCCGGCGAACAGTGGTACTTCTCTCCATATTCCGTCAGATAAACGGTTCCATTCGCTTCCGCATGCTTCATGCATTTGTCGCAGGCATAATATTTGTGACCGCTGTAGTTTCTCTTATTTTCAGCCGCTGCCGCCGACATGCTTTTGATGCCCAGGTTCAGATGGGAACATGTCGCCGATGTGTGATATACCGTACCGTGCTCTGTCACATAGACAAGCCGGTCTCCTTCCGACGGCGCAGTTGTTTCTTTGTCCTCTACTTTTCTTCCGGTCCAGGCGCGCACCCTGCCGCGGCAGGCAGCGAGCACAACGCCCCGGCTCTCCGGAAACCATCTGGTTTTGTAAACGACCGGATTCTGCAGATCAATGATCTGCTCCTCAGATGCCCCGGTCATTCCCCAGATCACGCCGGTCTTTTCCGCTTTCTGCATCAGATCCACGGTCCGCAGTGCAATCTGGCTGTACAGATCCATCAGGCAGATCAGTGTAACCACACAGAGAAAAAATAATGGCACAGCCATCGCCGCTTCTACCGTCAGACTGCCCCGGGCCGCTGCCGATTTTCTTCTGTTATTTTTACCTCGCAGCAGTCCGAAATGTCTGGATTTCTTCATCTGTGTATTCGCTCCATTTCTCTGTATATATTTTTCCGCCTCAGATGCCTTTGTATCTATGTATTCTTCCGATGCACAGCCGGCTGTTTTTCCATGTAAATCGTCATGTCATGCAGGCAGGCTGCAGCGTGCGGGAATCCGGTCGTCTGTTTCTCGTTACCTTCAACGGAGATACCCTTCCTTTCCCAGCATCTGCTGTATTTACCTATGATTCCCGCACGGCATGCAGAAAGCCCCAAAATCACGATCTCAGACCCAGGATCATGTCGTATCCATAGCTGCGGCTGCAGGTATAGGAAACACCTCCGGCATCCGCCACGATCTCCGCCCGCAGGGCATCCACGCAGGAGTCGATGCGGAAATTTTTTCGGCCGTCCTCCTGCCGGATGTTGTATTCCGTCAGATCCATCAGCGCATTTGTCACGGATTCCGATGATCTGGTCAGCAAAAGAAGACGGAGATATTCCTCATAATTCAGGCCGTGCTCACTGCTGTGCCTGTATCTTCCTCTGGTGAAGGAAGCAAGCGCTCCGTAATCCAGCTGCCAGGAGGTGTCGTCCTTGATCAGAGCGATTTTTCCGCCATCCAGCAGTTCCTGCACATCAAGCACACTCTCGGCATAGGCCCAGCCTGTCTCAATGGCAAAAGCAAGCACCGGCGCCATTTCCGGTATCAGGAGGATGGTACAGATTGCCTCAGCCGTATTCTCACAGAGCGCCCTCTTTTCCGGTGTTTTCATCAGATAAACCAAATTGGCGGCTTCGCGCAGCCAGAGCAGCTTGCGGGCGGTCACCCTCAGATTTTCTTCATCAGATTTTTTACCGCCAATGGCGTATTCCACCTGATATAAGAGCCCGTCTCCCGTTTCTCCGTCGGTATAGGAGGGAAAGTTCTGCATCAGAAATTCCTGCAGAAGAAGCTTTACTTCCGCATCGCCGCCCTCATCTGCCGATGGAACCATGGACATGCCCGTCTGAAGCGTTCTGTGACTCGGAAAATCCGCGATTTCTGCTTTTCCTGCTGAGATACTGTGTGAGGGCGGTACAACCAGAGCCAGGATGCCCCATCTTCTCCTCACAGAACTGACTGCCTCCGACGGATCGTCCGGCAGAGGATCGTTTGCGGAGGCCTCCCGCACACGTCCCGATTCCTTGTCGGCACGGTAATATTCCTCTGCCGTTGAGGAATCGATCCGATCACGCTGTTGTGAAGTGCTGTTTTGCGTCTCCTGTTCGTCCTGAAGCCTGTTCTTCAGAAACGCCAGACCGGCCTCTCCCAGCTGTTCCCGCATCTGCTCACAGACCTGTCTCCGAAAAGCGGTGCCACCTTCATCCGATGCCAGTACATAGCCTGTGATAGCGGTGTCCCTGTCATTCAGAGAAAGTCCGCACAGATTTTTGCCCATAAGACTCTGCTGGTCGGGCATAATGACCGGTTCGGCATACGCAAGGATTTCCTTCCTGACCAGTGCATAATCTGCTTCGCTGCCTCCGTACGATGCGTCGAGAAAAAGAAGCCCGTATTTGTCGAATAAATCTCTGTCGTACCCGGCGAACACCGAGTACAGACTTTCCTCCGCGCCGGCTGCCAGCACGACACGCCGGGCGGAGATACGTGCGGAAGAAAGCCCTGCAAAAATCAGCGCCAGCATGACGAGCAGGGTCATGCACAGATATAATGTGATGCTTCCTTTTTTCACAGAGCCTTCCCTTCCTTGCTTTTAACCGCAATTTGCCTCAGGTGTCGGGCAATGTCTTTCTGAAGTGCTGAATGTTGTTTGCCTGAAATGACTAACACTGTCTTTCTGAAGTGCTAAACACTGTTTGCCTGAAATGACGAACGCGGTCTTTCTGAAGTGCTAAACGCTGTTCGCCTGTGTGGTGATCTTCGACAGGATACTGCTGACAAGACTTTTCAGCTGATCACGGAAAATAACAACCAATGCAATCAGCACCACGATGATCAATATGATTTCAACGGTGGATATCGCGTCTTCTTCGCGACATAGGGATCGGATTTGATCCCCGAGGAACTGGAATATCTTCATAAGCATCTCCTTTCCCGCAGCCTCCTGCTCCGGCCGCACTTACCCCCGGAAGGGCCTGATATGCGAATCATGTGAATATCAGCAGATAAAAAAATGATTCGTAAATTTAAGATCATTCTCTGTGAATAAAAATAATGGCACTCTGAATGTGAAAAATCCGATGATAAAATTCGTGTATGATGCTATGCTGAAAAGGAAAATGTATGGATATGGGAGTGATGAGTGATGAGAAATGATCAAACCAGGCAAATGTCTGAATCCATTCGCCTGAACTCTGTTCTTGCTGTCTCAGGTGGATTTATGGATGCGTATTCCTATCTGCAGCGTGACCATGTATTCGCCAACGCGCAGACAGGCAATATTCTGTTATTCGGTGTGAATCTGTCAGAAGGTAATTTTTATACGTCTCTGAGATACCTTCTTCCGTTCATGTCGTTTGCATTCGGCATCCTGCTTGCTGAAGAGGTCCGTATGCGTCACGTCGGACATCGCTTTTTTCACTGGCGCCAGGTGGCTGTACTGATTGAAGCCCTGATTCTCGCCGGTGTCAGCTTTATCCCTCTGTCCGTCAATAATCTGGCCAATGCCCTTACCTCATTCGCCTGCGGCATTCAGGTGCAGAGTTTCCGGAAGACGCACGGCAACAGTATGGCAACGACCATGTGCATCGGCAATCTGCGCTCCGGCGTGCATAACCTGTGTCATTATATGCACACCAGAGAACGCAAATATCTGTCGAATGCCTTCATTTATTTTGACATCATCCTGTGCTTTGTCATCGGCGCGATCGCCGGCAGCCGTTTCGTCGCGCTCTGGGGCATCCGCTCCATCCTGTTCAGTTCAGCGCTGCTGATCTGCTCGCTGATCATGATGTTCACGGACTATGAGAAAAAGCAGGCTGCCAGCGAGCACGAGCATCCGGAAGTCTGAACGCGGATTTTATGCCGTCTGCGTTTCATGTCGTTCCAGTGATAAAGTACTATTACATCAATCTGTTCTGGCGGGTTATGCAGGCTCTGGGATTTTGCCTTGCATTACAATTTAAATCCGGTCACAACAAACTGCGCGATATCCCGGCCGGTATCATCTCTGACATCGACGTTGTATACCGCCGAACTGCGTCCGTCTTTGATGCAGGCAGCCTTTGCGATCAGCTTCGTCCCCTTCACGTTGGAAAGAAAATTGAGGCTCACCTGCATGGTAACCGTCGGCACATGCATGCTGCTCGCCGCAACCGCAAACGTATAATCGGCAAGCGTAAAAGCGACGCCTCCCATGACATTGCCCATGGCATTTCTGTGATGCTCCGTCAGTTCTACCGAGCAGACGGCTGTTTTTTCTCCGAATTCTTCTATGACAATGCCGTTATCCACAGCAAAATGATCGTTATCGAAGTGTCCATGCACTTCCTCTAATGTATGAAATGCTTTTTCCATGTCAGTCTCCCTGTCTTCTGCGATCTATTATTCATTCAGTGACCTTCCCATTTTACGACATACAGGGATTTCTGTCATGGAATTCCGCATTGATACTGCTATTCCGATTTGCCAGTCACAAATTCAGGCAGAATATCTGTATTCTGGTTTATCAATCAGTGCTTATCCAAAAGACAGCATTGCAGGAACCATGATCAGGATCAGCACATCCAGCAGCATCAACCCCAGCGGAAGCGCCATCCGCACGGCAGCCTTTTCACCGATCGCCTTCGCATTTCTTTTTCTGGTTTCCAGGGCATTCTGTGCTTCCTCTGCCAGCTGGAGTGAAAACTGGCTCCCGCCTCTTTTTCTGCTCTGACAGAGAAGCAGGGACAGCCGCCGGTATTCCTGGGTTCCCACCCGCTCACCCAGGTGGGCATACGCCTCTTCTTCCGGCGTTCCGTTTTCGATCTCGAAATTACATCTGCCGATCTCCCGGTTATCCGCTGCCAGCCGGCGAAAACATTGCCTCAGGCTCAGTCCTGCCGATGTAAAAAGCCTGATCTTACAGATCAGCTCCGGATACTGCACGGTCATTTCTTTTCTGTGCTTTTCCGAGATCTCCTCTTTTTTGCGACGCTGGATATAACACCCGGCAAAAGCAGTGAGCAGCATAAGCAGACAGAGAAGACCGCCGGTCTTTTTATTTTTCTCATACCATGTGAGTTTTCTGCCGTCCCATTCTTCGGGCAGACGAATTTTTTCATCGGGCGCGTTGCCACGGTTCTCATTCTCCGTTTCATGCTGCAACGCTGTATTCCATGCTGTCGCCTCTTTTGACGGATAGAGTGTGATATTCCGCTCATAGGCATAATCTGTCTCTCCCAGTTTCAGAGCACCGTACAGTGTTGCAGCCGTACCGGGCGGAACCTCCGCACCCAGCGTTCCGTCCCAGGCGATCAGATCCGGCCGGGATGAGGACCAGCTGACCTCTGTCCCGGTCTCCGCAAATGAATCCGGCAAATCCAGATCCCACTCAATTCTGTCAAAGGAAGTATTTTTTCCGAGGATCATGCCATCCAGCTCCGCCGCCTGCTTTTTCAGAATTGCCAGCGCTTCCTCGTCCGTATACTCCCTCTCCGGTATGCGGATGGTGACCGGAAGGACCTCACCGCTGTCAGCCTGCACCTCCAGGTCCACGCTCTCCATCGCATTAGAACCGCTCGTTCCGTCCAGCTCGGTCACCGTCCGCATATCGCCGGAAATGGCTTCATGGATCATCAGGCACGCGCCAACAGCCGTACCGATCATGCAAATGCGGAAGAACATTCCCTCTGTTTTCTTTTTCCGCCACAGCCACAGCAGAACAGCTGCCGTGAAAGCGGGCAGAATCAAAGCCATCAGAATACTCTGCATATCCTGAATCCTTTCATTCACACTTGAATACTGAGCAGCTTCTCTCCGAAAAATACAGCGGCAACATACAGGAGCAGACAGCCCGTCATCACGGCTGCACCGACAGGATTTCCGTACATCGGATCGAGGAATCCGTTAAACGATATTTTCAGATAGAGAATGATGCCAGCCGGCATCAGATCCATGATCTTCATTTCGTATTTCCGTGAAGCCATCAGGGTGTCAATCTCCTTTTTGGTCTCGATCTTTTCACCCAGGGTCTGCCAGGTCGTCTGCAGCACTTCACCCATATTTCCTCCCGTGCGCTTGGCAACAGTGATCACTTCGCCAAACGTCCGGATATCCTCGACACCGCTTCTCGCTCCCAGCTCCGCAAAGAGTTTTTCCACGGGAATCCGATAGCTCATCTGCCGAAGGATGCCGCGCAGTTCAACAGCGATCAGGCTGTCCTTCCCATAAAGCTTCGCCATGTCAGACGCCGACGCCGCCACCGCATTCTCCAGTGAATAGCCGGCGAGCATGGTGGTGTGCAGAGAAGCCAGAAGATCACGGAACTGATAATTCAGCTGGTTCCGCCTCTCCTCCGCCAGGCGCTTTCTGGTACTCCGCAGGCAGATGATCATGATCACAACCGCCAAAGGCAGAGCCCATAAGGACCGGTAACAGATCCATACGGCAAACAGGCCGATGCCCAGTCCCGTCAAACTGTAGCGGAGCCATTCCACATGGCGAAAACTGTATATATCGTAGCGTATTTTGCCCGTCTTTTCTGTCACGTAACTTCTTCGATCATTATCTCTGATACTTCCCGCCTTTTCTCTCATACAGTTTCTCCAGCTTGCCGGTTCTCGTCAGTGTATTTTTCTTTCTCAGCACGCCTTCCTGATCTCTCGCAAAAAGCGTACGGATCTGCACCTCATTGCCATCCATCCCGGTAATTTCCGCGATCTCGCTCAGCTGTCTCGCCCCCGCAGCGTCTCTCGAGAGGTGCACGAGGATTTCGACGCCGGAGGCGATCTGCCGGCGTATGACCGGTATCGGAAGCTCCTCATTGCTCATGAGAACCATGACTTCAATCCTTCCGATGCTGTCACGGACGTTATTCGAATGGAGGGAGCACATACCGCCGTCATGCCCGGTGTTCAGGCTTGTCAGAAGATCTTCTGCCTCCGCACCGCGGATCTCGCCGATCAGCAGCCGGTCCGGCCGCATGCGAAGGGCCGTTTTTATGAGATCACGTATCGTAATCTCATGAGCGTCCTCCAGATTGGCCGACCTCGCCTCCATACGCACAAGGTTCCTGACCCTCTGGATCTGCAGCTCCGCATTGTCCTCTATGGTCAGGACGCGTTCGCTTTCCGGTATATACGCTGTCAGGGCATTGAGAAATGTCGTTTTACCGGTAGATGTTCCGCCGCCGACAAGGATGGCATAACGTGCCTCCACCAGATCCTTCAGAAAATCCGCCGCCTCGACTGTCAGACTGCCCAACCGCACGAGATCCTCCATCCTGATCGGCTCCTCCGGAAACCGGCGGATTGTCACGACCGGCCCGTCGATAGCCACCGGATCCATGACGATATTCACGCGCGAGCCGTCGGGAAGCCTCGCATCCGCAATCGGCCGCTGTTCATTCACCACGCGGTTGCACCACCCGGCGATCTGCTGAATGACATCCTCCAGCCGCATTTTTGATTCAAAACAGTGATCCCATTCACGTATTTTTCCATGTTTCTCATAAAAAATATGCCGGTATCCATTGACCATGATCTCCGTGATCTCCGGATCATCAAGCAGATCCTGCAGCACATCGAGGCGCCGGACGGAGCAGAACAGACTCCGCCGCAGATCCTCCATTTCCGCCAGCGGGAGATCCTTTGTTTTTCCCGCTTCGAGCACCATCTCGTCGATCATGGAAAGAATCTGATCGTCGCTCACATCAGTGCAGGAATCCAGTTTGTCCAGCAGCTGCCGGCGCAGCTCCACAGACAGATTATTCATATCACCGCCTCCGGATCTGCCGCGCTTCCGGAAATCCGCTCATGTTCCAGCCGGCAGGCGATCTTTCCCATCCTGCCCGATCGAAGCGCCGCGATGCGCTCTCTTCCGTACAGCATTTTTTGTCGATCCCGACTATTCTCATCCTTATTCCATGTATCCTTCTTCCAGTTATCCTTCTCTCCGTCATCCGGCTCTCCGTTATCTGTCCCTCTGTTATTTCTTCTGTTAGCCGCTCCGCTATCTCTCCCTCTGCCGGTCTTTCTGCCCGCCCTTTTGTCTGCCTCTCCGTCAGCTTCCTCTCCATCATCTTCAGACATTGGGCTGACGGGTCTGTTCGCTGCCAGCAGCTGCCGGCACTCTTCCTCAGTATCTCCATCGATGACAACGGTCCGCAGCCTGTCCTTCCACTCCGCGTGATTGTCCTCCGCCCATGTCTGGAGCGCAGCCGCAGCTCTCTCAGAAAAAATATTGCCAGTCACCGGCATATAGATTTCCGTGCAGGAAGAAAGAACGCCCTCCGGTTGTATCATGTCGCTCCCTATATCCAGGATCAGGGTATCATAAGCGCCTGTCTCCAGAAGTTCACTGAAAAAACCTTCCCATTGCTCTGTCTGCATCATCATCAGGTCTCCGGGATGCGCGGCCGGCGGTATGTAGTGCATTCCCCGGATACTGCGCACCATGGTATCGGACAGATAGATCAGCCCGGTTTTTCCCTGGCGGTAATAATACAGCAGCTCACTCATCGTCCGGTCGGCGTCTCCGGAAAGCGCATCGGCTGCGCCTGACCACGGATCCAG
Source organism: uncultured Eubacteriales bacterium (assembly GCA_900318405.1). Lineage (GTDB taxonomy): Bacteria > Bacillota > Clostridia > Lachnospirales > Lachnospiraceae > Bilifractor. Next base: position 10,867 of record ONKP01000049.1, read on the forward strand.
CGATGCATACAGGACACTGCGGCTCTCCGCCAGAATGCCGCCAAGCGCAATGGCCAGAGCCGTTCGCAGGCCCGGCTCCCAGGTACTGACGACGCCGATCCGGCGGACATTTGGCTTCATCATCCTGACCGGTGCCGCCGCATCTTTTTCCGCGCTGTAAAAATCCATGACTTCCCGTACGATCTGCCGGGCAGACTGGTATTTGCAGACCGACGGATACGACGCCAGCCGCTTATCGATTTCTCCCTCTGCCAGCACAACGATCTTTCCCACTGAAAGCTGCAGGATCCGGTCCTCCGCCGCCCTCGCGGAGACAAGCAGCAGATCCACGTGCCTCTTTCCGGTAAAGGAGATCAGTGCCTCGGCACTCGTGAACATCTGCACCTCAAACGGCATATTTTTCCGGCAGTTCAGATATTCCATCATGCGAAAAGCATAGGCCTGCTCCGTATCAAAAACAGCAAAAACATTCCTCATGTATTTTCCTCCT
>ONKP01000049.1:11435-12149 GCA_900318405.1 uncultured Eubacteriales bacterium
GTTTCCGACAGCCGTCCACTTCATATAGGTGAAAAAATATCGGAAGCGCGCAGCTGCGCCACCGGCATCCGGCATAACCGCCAGCGAAAGCACAGCGGCAAAGACAAACGTCCAAAGCATGCCGTCCCATATTTTCCGCGGCCCCATGAACATGCCAAGAATGCACAACAGCTTTACATCACCCGCACCGATCATGCGGAAAATAAATAGAGGGAAAAGAAACAGAAGCGGAATAAAAAGGCCAGTCAACCGAAATTCTCCCGGCTGCATCAACTGACAGAGACAGGAAAGGCCCACACCGATCAGGATCCAGAGGTTATCGACCCTCGCCGAGCGGACATCCAGAGCGGCGGCACCGGCGCAGAAAATCAACGCCAGCATATGGTATAATTCTTCCGTGTTCACAGACAGTCACCTGCCTTTCCTGTGCTGCTCTGTATCTCAATACACAACAGGACACGCATGGCTGACACGTTTCCCGCCCAAATCATCGTGCATTGTTTCCAGAGTTACCGTTCAGCCACTGCTAAAGCCACGGAACACAAGGCGACTCCCAGGCCGGGACCTTCACTGGCATCTGTGCCTGGCTGGCAACGAGTGAACGGGAACTTTCCGGATTGCTGCTGGTTTTAGGGAAATTTAAAGTCAGAGTGGAAATATGTAAAGTGAAATGAAATGCGCCTCTCAGGATTGATCAGAAAGGCGGAAGGTGCA
>ONKP01000024.1 GCA_900318405.1 uncultured Eubacteriales bacterium
GAGCTCCATGAGCTGCATCGTCAGATAGAGATTTCTTTCAATATTTGTAGCATCTACAATGTTGATGATGCCCGTCGGCTTGTCGCCGATGATGTACTGTCTGGTGACAATCTCCTCATCGCTGTACGGCGACATGGAATAAATGCCGGGAAGATCAGTGATCTCGGTATTCTCATGCCCTCTGATCTGACCCGTCTTCCGGTCGACCGTTACGCCCGGAAAGTTGCCGACGTGCTGATTGGAGCCTGTCAGCTGGTTAAAAAGCGTTGTCTTTCCGCTGTTCTGATTACCAGCCAGCGCAAACGTCAGCAGCTGCTCGTCCGGCAGCGGGTGTTCATCCTTCTTCACATGATATTTGCCGCCCTCGCCGAGTCCTGGGTGCTCCTGCAGCTTCTCCTCCTGCAGCCCTGTCTGTTCGGGACGCCACGGGTGGATTGTCTTCTCGTCGATGTCAATTCTCTTTGCATCATCCACGCGAAGCGTCAGTTCATAATCATGGATGCGGAATTCAATCGGATCACCCATCGGCGCATACTTGACCAGCGTGATCTCCGCGCCCGGGATCACACCCATATCGAGAAAATGCTGCCGCAGTGCGCCTTCACCGCCCACCACTGTGACAACGGCTTCGTCATTGATATTCAGTTCATTCAGAGTCATTAATCTGCTGTCCTTCCCATGCAGTCGATTTCCTGCTCTAATATGCTGTCCTTCCCATGCAGTCGATTTCCTGCTCTAATATTTTCCTAATATTCTGCAGCCGCTCAGCACATCGGGAGGACCGCATGTTCTCGAGATTGGGGTGCTGAACAGTTACAATGATTTTCCTTTTTTCCGCCGGCCTGTGCTTTCCGGCGGGTTTTGTTTTACTAACGGCTGCGGTTCCGCTGCCAGATCAGCCACAGCCCCTTCAGCAGCAGATGATCATCCACGACGACCGTATGTGTGCAGTACGGAGCGATGATCCTGCCCATCCCTCCTGTGACAATGATCGTCGGATCCCTGCCTTCATCGCTGCCCGTCCGGAGACTGTTCTCCGCACCTCCGCCGGCTGAAGAATCATCCGCTGCCGCGGATATCCGGCGGAGTTCCGCTGTATACCTGTCAATAATGCCGTCGATCGCGCCGGCCGATCCGAAGAGAATGCCACTCTTCATGGCATCCACGGTATCACGCGCTATCACGCGCTCTGGCGCAGAAAAATCTATGGCCGGCAGCAGCGAGGTATCGCTGAGCATCCCCTTCAGCGCCGTGCCCGGTCCCGGCATAATGCAGCCGCCGATATATACCTTGTCCCGGTTGACGACCGTGATTGTCGTGGCAGTGCCGATATCGATGATAATGGCCGGAAGGATGTATTCCTCTCCTGCCGCAACCGCTGTTGCCACCAGATCGCCGGCGATCTGGTCAGCCGTCATGCCGTTCATGTCCACCTTCAGGCCCGACACAATATTCTGGCCGAGAATATACGGTTCCTTTCCTGTGAGAATCTCAAAGGCACGCCGGAACACGACCGTAACCTCCGGTACCACAGAGGAAATGACAGACCCCTCCAGCTCTGTCCTGTTTACGCCGACCAGATGCAATATCTGCCGTATTTCCGCCGCGTATTCATATGCCGTCTCCACCCGGTCCGTACTCATCTGCATGGGGCCTGTAATGGTGCCGTCGTCCCCGATGCATCCGAGTTCAATATGGGTATTGCCTATGTCCGCCGCAAGTATCATGACCTCCTCCTCACACGGTAGTTATCTAAAGTTCATAAAGGATCGTGCCGCGCGTCGCGCTTCCGCGATCCTGTTAATTATTCTATTGCCTGCCTGCTCCGCTTGTCAATTCTGATTACCTTTCCGCAGATTATTATTCTTTTTATCGCAGTGCGCAGGATCCGTGCCGCAAGGCGTTATTCCTTCTGTTCATACCTCTGTTGGGTACATGTGTCTTACCGCTGCGTATTTCACCAAATACAGGCTTGCATTCAGCAGTCTTCAGAGCTTCTCCCGCCGACGAAGGGCGGCGGGGACACGCCTGCTGAACCGAAAGGATTGTCTTAATGAAAGGAACGGAGGTTACTATGAAAGAGAAAAGTCTGACGAGCACAGCATTCTGGGCTATGGTCCGCAGGGATCTTCTGGTGCAGTGGAGAGATAAATGGGAATTTGTATTCCGCGTGGGCATGCTGCCGTTCATCCTGATTCTTGTCTACGGCTATATGCTGCCGGCGGTCGGCATCCTGCCGGAGAATTTTCCGACGCATATGTTCTGCGGCATGATCGGCATGTCCATGCTGATCACCGGCATCCACGGCACGGCCGTTCCGATCTCCATGGATTTCCACAATCTGCGTGAAATCGAGGACCGCCTGCTGGCGCCCGTATCCTCTCACACGGTTGCTTTTGCAAAAATGTTTGTCGGCGTTCTGGAATCCTTCATCGGCGGCCTGATCGTTCTTCCGATCTCCCTGATTTTCATGGGTTCCCGCATCTCCATTCAGATGACGGCGGGCAGTATCCCGCTGCTCCTTCTGGCGCTTGCCCTGATCGCGCTGGATTCCGCCGCGCTCGGTCTTCTGGTCGGAACCATCGTGAAGCCCTCCCAGATCGCGGCGATGTTCCCCGGCTTTCTGATGCCCGTCGTATTTCTCGGCGCTATTTTTTACACATGGAAACAGCTCGCGCCGATTCCGGTAATGCAGGTGATCACCCTCGCAAACCCGCTGACATGGGTAAATGAAGCGATCCGCGGCATCATGACACCGCAGATCGACAGTCTTCCGCTCTCCCTCACCCTGCCGGGAATCGCGGTATGGATCCTCGTACTCGGACTCATCGCCTTCCGTCGTTTCGACCGAATGGTATATAATCACTGAAAAAGCTGATTTTTCGGCAAAAAAATACCAGCGGATCCGTGATTTTCTGAAGAAGGCTGTTATGCGGCGGCCGGCAGCTGAATTTTATACCAGGTTCCCTTCTCGCGCTGCTCCAGCTCGATCGTCCCGCCGTGCAGTTCAATTATTTTTTTCGCAATAGACAGGCCCAGACCGGTTCCCCTGCCGCTCGTGCGAGCCTTTTCTCCCACCACGAACGGATCAAAAATCTGTTCCGCCATGTCCGCCGGGATGCCCGGCCCGTCGTCGCCCAGTTCAATCACCGCCTGCCCGTTTTCCGCACGCATGTTCACAAACAGTTCCGTCCCCGGGTCGGTATGGCGGACAGCATTGCCGATGATATTTTCAAAAACCCTTTTCAGCTGCATCGTATCAATATCACACGCGATCTTCTGCTCCGGGATATCCACCGAAAGCGGATAGCCCGACATGCTCAGTTCTTCATATTTTTCCGCCAGGTACTCCCGCAGATATTCGCAGAGATCCCGCCTCTCCAGATTCAGATTAAAGTTCGGATGCTCCAGCCGGCTGAATTCCCCGAACGTATCCGTCAGTTCAGAGAGAAGCTGCAGCTTATTTCCGATAATCTGCAGGCAGGTCGCGCGCTCCTTTTCCGTCACCAGTCCGTCATTCATCGCGTCGATGTATCCCTGAATGACAGTCAGCGGCGTCTTGATGTCATGGGAAATATCCGCCAGCATTTTCTGCTGCTGCGCCTGCAGTTCCTTCTGTTTCTCCTCGCTTTTCTGAAGCTTCTGTTCCATCTCGTTAAAGGTCTGCATCACTTCCGACACCTCCTGCAGATCCTGCGTATCCTCCAGCCGGCTCCTCTGTCCGGAGGCGAGCCCGTCCATGGCCGTCTCCAGCTTCTCCAGCGGCTTCTTCATCCGGTGCGCCGTACGCATGCCGACGAAGAAGATCACAAGGATGGTCAGGACAAAAAATAGAATGGTTTCCGCCGCTGCCAGACGAAACTTCATCTTCTGCATTTCCTTCCTATTGGCCGCAGAATGAAGCAGCAGGTAGCGCAGGTCGCCGTTCGCTGTCGTAAACGGATATTTTTCAATGACGAGCTGCTCGCCCTTCTCGTTCTCCTGCAGAACCTCCAGCGTCTTCGAGGAGATTTTCCCGTCCCCGTAATTCATATCGCTGTAGAGAATGTTCCGGTCTGCATCCAGGATCGTGACACCGGACAGACTGCTGTCGACATTGGCATCCTCCCTCAGCAGAATATACTGGTTCCCGCTTCCCGTCTTAATCGTAAGAACCGAATAATTGACGCCATAAGAAAAATCCGGCAGATAATCAAGGAAATCTGACGGATACGTATTGGTGACATTTTTACTGCAGTACAGAACATTGGCCTCGTCGTCCACGATTTCAAAATAACCGGATTTCCCGAGGTTCTTCCCCAGCTGGATATTTTTGTAATCCTCGTTTTTCAGCTTCTTTTCCTGTTTCTTCAGGCTGTCGTAACTCGTATCAGACATCGGGAAAAGCTCTGTGGTCGCCCAGTGATAAAAGGCAAAAAACAGAATGCCCATCAGCACGATGATGACAATCATCAGCGCCGAATTCCTGATGGTCAGCCGGTAAATGCTGTTTTTCTGTATTCGCCTCTTTTCCCCATCCTTCAGAGACCTGTTTGTTCGCGGGGATCTGTTGGGTCCCGGAAATCTGTTTGATTTCGGGGATCTGCTCTTTTCGGGAAACCCGTTCGCCTGCTGATCTCTGTTCATTTTTTTTATGGTTTTCATCCGCTCCCTCCCGCCGGCAGCCCCGTCGGCGTCTGAACACTTCTCCAACGCTGTCCGCTGCTTTTGCTGTTTTCCCGGCTCGCTCGCTGCCTTACCGGCGCCTTGGTGATTCTCCGAGTTTATAGCCGAGACCGCGCACGGTGATCAGATAACGGGGATTCCGGCTGTCTTCTTCCAGCTTCTCACGCAGATTGGAGATATGCACGGTAATGGTGTTCTCATCGCTCTCAAAGCTCATGCCGTTCAGGTGCTCGCTGATCTGCAGCTTGGTAAACACCCTCCCCGGATTCTCCATGAAGAAAATAAGAATTTTCAGCTCCGTAGGCGTCACATTGATCTCCGTCCCGTCCTTGTACAATTTCATCGCGTGGAGATCGACCCTGAGATCATCGTATGTCAATTCTGTCTCCTCCGTTTCCGACGTGCTGCCCGAATTAAAGTGGTAAAAGCGGCGAAGCGCCGAGCGCACCCTGGCCATCACCTCCAGCGGATTGAACGGCTTGACCAGATAGTCGTCCGCGCCCAGATCCAGCCCGAGAATCTTATCGCTGTCCTCCCGCTTCGCAGACAGGACCAGGATCGGGATATTGTAGTGCTGCCGCACCTTCCGGATCAGTTCATATCCGTCCATCTTCGGCATCATAATGTCAAAAATACCGAGATCAACCTTTTCACGCTGCAGGATTTCCCAGGCATCCAGGCCGTTTTCCGCTGAAAGCACACGGTAATTTTCATTCTCCAGATACAGTTTCAGCACACGGATGATATCAATATCATCCTCTGCAATTAAAATCGTGTACGACATTGTTTTTCTTCCCCTCTTCCGTTCCGCATTTATCTGCTCATGCCGCCCGCCGGCGGCCGGCAGATCACGTCTGCTTTGTCTTCTGAATCTCCATGATGTTGGCGCGGATTATTTTCAGAAAACTCTGCGCATTATCGTTCCAGTCGCTGTACGCCGGATCTTCACGGTGATCCGGCAGATGAAGCGTCTTCAGGTAGCGCGTCAGATACATCGACACCTTCCATGACCCGGCATCATTCAAATGGTCTCCTCCGTCAAAGGAATCACGGTTCCAGTCCATGCCGAGCTCCTTCGCCTTCAGATTCAGGTCCAGATACGGAATATTCTGCTCCTTCGCCAGCTGTGCAATGCCGTTGTGCTTATCCATAGAATAATTCACCGTTGACGGTCCGCTGTACAGAATCAGTTTCGCGCCGGCGTCCTCGCACTTCTGTCGGATCTCGGAAAGGATGCGGCTGTTGACGCTGCTGACCTGCTTCACCGTGCTGTCCGCTTCCATGTAATGATCCGTATTGCCGCAGGATTTCACGCCCTTATGGACTTCATACCCTTTCCAGTATTCCCCGTCGTTGTTCACCTTCTGTCCCAGGGCCTTCCACAGGTTATGATACCGGAAAACAGGGAATAATACAGCCGCCCTTTCATAAAAAGAATCCTGGATGCCTTTCAGGGATACGGTATCCCGATACAGCATATTCGTTTCCATCAGGACGACTTTAGGCTTCTGATGTTCAAGCGCAATGTCCAGCATCGTCCTCGCCTCCGACATCGTCTGCGCGGACTGCCCCGCCACAAAGGACGAAATGCCGCTGCCCATCCAGACCTGCAGAGGCGAAAACGTCGTATAGCTTTCGCTGTCTCCCAGCACAAGTACATCAATCGTGTACGGCTCCTCCCTGAGAAGAACCGTTTTAATCGTATTCCGTTTCATGTAGGCGCTGTCCGTCATCGACGCAGCCACCCGGTAGAACAGAGCCGAGCTCAGACAGAGCATCAGGAAAAGAATCAGAAAAAATACAGCCGCCTGCCGGCCTGCAGATTTTTTCCCCCGCTTTTCCGCCCGGCTCTCAGTACCCAACGTATTGCCATCCGCCATATCTATCATCTGCCTTTCTGTCTCCTGCGCCGTTTGTCCCGCGCCGCCAGTTAAAATCCAGCGTAGATCAGGTCCACCTTCTGATAGCCCGGCCCGTAGGCGCCGAAAAGAACAATGGCGAAGATCAGGCAGTATACGAGCGTCCAGCTCACCGCCTTCCGCTTCTGCACAATTGCCTCCCACACCGGCACCTTTCTCTCCTTCATCAGGTCATAGACGAACACCGCCGCCGTTCCCAGCACAATAACCCGGTAATCCATCCGGTCAAGTCCCAGCTGCAGCAGTCCGCCCTCCCGGATCGCTGACAGGTGAACGCCCTGGAACAGGCGCCGGAACATCTCCAGGCCGGCGCGCAGTCCCGCCGCACGGAAGAACATCTCACCGGTAAAAATAATGATCCACGTCCTCAGGATCCGGAACAGGTGCCAGAAGGTATGGGAAGAAGAAAAGCCCGTCTTCTCATAAAAGGCCTTCTTGACCGGCACCAGCACTTCCTCCAGCCACAGCAGGACGAGGTAATAGATACCGTAAAAAATATAATTCCACTGAGGCCCGTGCCACAGGCCGTTGAACAGCCAGACAGGCGTCAGCGCGATCGCTGTCACGCCGATCCTCGCCACATACTTTCCGCATTTCTTTCGCGCGAAGCGGTTCCAGCGCATCGTCAGCCGGGACGTCGTCACCGGGTAGAACAGGTATGTCTTGCACCACACGCCGAGCGTGATGTGCCACCTCCGCCAGAATTCCGAGGCTGTCTGAGAGAAAAAAGGCTGGCGGAAATTCTCCGGCAGGCGGATGCCGAACATCTGCGCGGATCCGAGAATGATATCCACGACGCCGGAAAATTCCATATAGAGCTGCAGGGCATAAAAAATACCGGAGACTGCTGTCATCGCGCCCTGATACTGCGTATAGTTCGTGAACAGCGCGTTCACCGCGGTATTCAGCCGGTCAGCGATCAGCATCTTTTTGAAAAGGCCCCAGAGGATCCGAACCGATCCGTCGCGGAGATTCTCAGACGTCAGTCCATGGCCCTCCGTAAGCTGCATCGCGGTATCCTGCCAGCGGGCAATCGGACCCTCCATGGTCTGCGGAAAGAAGCTCAGGAACAGCGCCACCCGGACGAAGCTGCGCTCCGCCTTCTGGCGGCCCCAGTACACCTCAAGCAGGTAGCCCACGGCCTCCAGGGTGTAATAGGAAATGCCGATCGGAACCAATATTTTTACCGCGGGAATCTCCTGCCACCCGCTGTTCCCCGCGCCCAGCTGGTTCAGCACACGGATGAAAAAATTCGTATACTTCACATACAGCAGCACACCGAACAGGCCGGCAACGCCCGCGGCGCACAGGAGTTTTTTCCGCGAAGCCGCCTCCTGCACCCGATACATGGCAATCGCCAGCAAGTAGACGCCCACCGTAGTGCCCAGCAGGTAGAAGATGAGCAGCCTGCTGCACAGGAAAAAATACAGCCAGCTGAAGGCCAGCAGCACGAATTTCCTGTACCGTGCCGGCGTCACCTGATAGACGATCAGCGCCGCCGGCAGGAAAAGGAGAAGATAGGACAGTTCATTGTAACCCATGGCTCAGGCGCCTCATTTTTGCAGATGCAGGATCATGTCCGCCATTTCATCGACGGAATTGAAATTAGAGGCAATCATATCCGCTGCGCTGATCCGCACGTCAAACGCATCTTCCAGTTCAGAGACAAGCGAAATGATCATAAAAGAATCGAGAATATGATCGTCGATCAGATGCTCCTCCGATGCATAATCGATACTGTCGTCAATATCGTTCAGAATGTTCATGATTTCCTTTTTCATATCTTCCTTCGTCATCATAGACCTCCTTTGCAGAACGGCGCTGCCGCTCTCCTATGCCCGTTATCAGGTTCTCATCTATCTGTTATCGATCCGGAACCGCCATATCGAATGCAGCCAGGCTGTCAACCCGTATTCACGCGAATCAACACTCTATTGACAATGCTTTTCAAATTGTATGCACGCGGATCTGCGCTCGGTTGGCATGGCTTTTCAAGTTGTTTTGGGGTCACCCGGCATGCGCGCGGATCTGCGGACAGCCCCTGCCGCATCAGCGGCCGAAGTTCATCTCCCAGCTCTCCATCGGACGCCGCAGCCAGGCTGAGCCGCCCTCTTCCGGGGAAAATACCGCGATGCCCGGCAGCTCATGGCTCAGGAAGAACGACATGCCCTCCAGCATGGAATAGGCGCCCGTGTTCTCAAACACCAGAAGGTCTCCCTCCTGCAGCTCACCGAGCGGAAGATCCGCTGCCAGCACATCATTGACGGTGCAGAGGCTGCCGCAGACTGTCCATGTCTTTTTCTCCGCCGGCTCATTCCGGCATGCCTGCCCGGCCATCACTTTTTCCAACTTATCCGTTTCGGCTCCGGCCGCAGACGCCTTCGAATATTTCTGCTCCCGGGAATCCGCCTCCGCCGCATCACCCGGCAGAACAAAGACATACGGACGGTACATGCCGCGGATCTGTCCGTCGTAGTGCAGCTGATGGATGCCGCCGTCAACGATGCAGAAGCGCCGTCCGTCGATGCACTTCAGATCGCACACCCGCGTCACGTAATAGCCGCAGGAGGCCGCGGCGGCCCTGCCCATCTCCATGGTCACGCGGCCGCCCCACTGCATCCGGCCTGCCGCCTCCCTCAGCTGCCGCAGAAACGTCTCTCTGTCCGGCTTCTGATCCTGAAAATAAGAAACCGACATGCCCGGCCCGTATTCCAGCTCCGGAATCGTCACATGCTCAGCCTCCTGGAGGGAAATCAGCAGGCTGTCCAGTTCCTGAAGCTCGCGCACCGGCTTGTCCGCTTTTTTCTTCTGCGTCCCGGAATAAAAATGGATGCCCTGAACCCTCAGGAACGGACTCCGGCATGCTTCATGCAGAATTTCCTGCAGCGTCCCGCGATCCATGCCGAACTGGCTTCCGGAGGCGAGCCGCAGATACAGCCTGAGCTCTGTCCTGTGCGACTCCGCCCATGCGGCGAGCTGACGGTACTGCGAAGTGGATTCCACCGTATAGGCGCAGCTGCCGCCGCACTCCTCCAGGATGACAGCGAGATCCTCCCGCTTTTTCAGCACGCCGGAAATCAGCAGCTTACAGGACGGGATGCCGGCCTTCCGGCAGATCCGGTATTCACCGAAGGAGCATACCTCCAGCCTGTCGGCCGCGGCAGCCATATTGCCAGCAAGGAAAGGGTTGCACTTCATGGCAATGCACAGGCCGTTTTCCGGCCCGATTCCCTCGCGCAGTCCGCGGATATTCTCGCGAAACGCATCCAGATCAAACAGATAGAAGGGAGCCTGCGATTCCTCACGCAGCGTCCGGATGGTATCGTTCAGCAGATTTTTCTTCATCACACCAATTCCTCCATCAGTTTTTTTCGATCCGTTTTTCCGTGTTCCGACATAGGGAAGGACGATTTCTGCACCAGCCTGTTGGGAATCATATACGTCGGCAGAAGCTCCTTCAGGCCGCACCGCAGCGCTTTTTTATCCACATCACCGATGTAAAAGCCGATGATCCGGCTCCTCCCGCGGTCATACAGGCAGCACGCTCTTTTGACGCCGCTCACCTCTCCCATCGCGTGTTCCACCTCGCCAAGGGAAATCCTGTGTCCCATATGCTTGATCTCATCATCCTGGCGCCCGGCGAAGTACAGGAGGCCGTCCTCCCCGAAATACCCCATATCCCCGGTCAGGCAGATCCTCTCCCGGTTGAGAAAAATAAATGTCCTCTCCGTCGCCTCCCGGTCACCGTAATACCCCTCCGACAGAGACTCGCCGCCCACGCAGATCTGGCCTTTCCTGCCCGGCGTCCGGATTTCCTGCATCGACTGGTCCAGAAGAAATACCTTTCTTCCCGGAAAAGCAATGCCGATCGGCAGCTCATCGCCCTGAAAATCCCGTGGCACACGATAATACGTGCAGTTGCAGGTGATCTCCGACGGGCCGTACAGATTGATAAATTCCGCCTCCGGGAGCGCCTTCTGCCAGATGCGCAGCTGCCGCACCGGCATAATCTCACCGCTGAACATCACGAGCCGGATATCTCCGGGAATCCGGTAATCAAAGCCGCCAAAGGAGGAAATCATGCAGAGCGCACTGACGGCCCAGATCAGAACCGTGATCTTCTTTTCCGCCAGGTAATCCACCAGTTCACCCGGCACGGCGAACAGGGTCCGCGGGATCAGCACCAGTCTGGCGCCGGTCAGGCAGGAAGTGAAAAGATCCTTCACCGATACATCGAAATCGAAGGGCGCCTGACTGCCGATGCTGTCCTTCTCCGAAATGCCCGTAACCTCCGCGAAATGCCGGATAAACGCAGCTGCCGAGGCCTGGCTGACCGCAATTCCCTTGGGTTCGCCGGTAGAACCAGAGGTAAAAACCGAATACAGAAGATCGGCGGGTCGCGCGGATCCCGGTGCATCTGACAAAGCCGTACGGTTTTGTGCATCTGATGCCGCCGCGCCTCCCGGCGTGCATTTTCCCGTACCCGATGACGACTGCCGTACAGACATGTCTGGCGTGAATCTCCCCGTATCCGATGATGGCTGCGCTGCGGACATGTCCGTGAGGATTCTCCCCGCATAGCCGCTGTCCGCCAGCCGGCGGCCTGCGGCTTCCTCCGCGATCACGACCGGATCATGGAGTCTGTGCAATATTTTTCTCATGCGTTCCAACGGCTGTTCCGGATCAATACACACGTAGAAACCGCCGCTGTAAAGAATACTGTAGAGCCAGACCACGGCCCGGCAGTTCTTCTGCCAGATCAGCACAACCGGTTTGTTCCATTCTACATAGGAAGAAAGAAACGCGCCGCCTTCCTCCGCCTGCTTCTGAAGCTCTCTCCAGTTCAGAGAGGAATCTGCATCCTCGACCGCCGTATGATCCGGCAGACAGGCGGCATTGTGCTCCAGCCATTCCAGAATTGTTCTCATCCTGATATCTCCTCTTCGTCTGCTGCAGGATAAAACTCTCTGTTCCCGCATCGCTACCGGCATTATAGACATCCATTTCTTAAGGAAGGGCTTATATTTCCTTAACTTTTCTTTAGATTACGCAGATTACATTGTTGTTTTTTTAACGAGATCATGCTATAACATTTTTGTTCAATCAGCATCTTCCCCAACGCCGTGCTGCGGGCAGAAAATACGGGCAGGGAACGCCTTATTTTCGCGGCTCGCGCCATCGCGAGATAACAGAAGGCAAACGTGCGGAACAGAGGAAGAACCAGCGCTATATCCGGAAGACCGGAACAGCAGCAAGGAGGAATCTATGAATACATCAGACAGCAGCAAAGCAGGCACAGTGGCCGTACACGCGGAGACAGCCCGGCGCAACGGGCAGCGCACGCAGCGCATGGTCACACTGGCGGTACTGGCGGCACTCGTCGTCGTCCTCGCGGTAGCCGGGGCCATTCCGGTGGGCGCCTTCACCATCACGCTCACGCTCGTGCCGATCGTTATCGGCGCGATCCTCTACGGATGGCAGGGCGGCGCACTTCTCGGCGCCATCTTCGGCGTCATCGTATCCATCCAGGTAGTAACCGGTGCAGCAGGCGCCTTCTCTACAGCCATGCTGGAGTACGGCCCGCTGGTCACCATCGTCACCTGCATCGTAAAGGGGGCGGCAGCAGGTCTGCTGGCAGGTCTGTTCTTCAACTGGTTTTCCAGAATCAATTATTATCTGGGCGTTATTCTCGCGGCGGTCATCGCGCCGGTTGCGAATACAGGCATCTTCAGCATCGTTTGCCTGACCGTATTCCGCGGCCTTGTGACGGACGCGCTCGGCGCTACGGCCGGATCGGGACTGCTGATGGCCTTCATCGCCGGCTTCATCGGCGTCAATTTCGTCATTGAGCTGACCATCAACGTTATCCTCGCCCCTGTGATCATGCGGATTGTGAAGATTGCCAGGAAGGGAAAATAAGCCGAAAATAAGCATAAAAATAACCGCTGAGGCCATACACCCCAGCGGTTATTTTTATTGTGTGTTTTTTGTTATGCGTTTTTGTTATGAAGAATGCGGGATATGAAAGCGCATACCCGGCATTTTTGCCCGATCCCACGGGACGCGGCTATCATGGCCGCGTCCTGCTTCAGGCAGAACCGAGTCCCGCCTCGTTAAAAAACCCAACGAAATGCTTCCTGATATCATATCATGGCCGTGTCCCGCTTCAGGTAAAGCTGAACCCTGTCGCCTCAATCAGGAGTCCCCAGAGCACGCCGATCACATACAGAATCAGCGTGATTTTGATATTTTCGCTCATGTGCCTGCGGTTCGTGCGGAACAGCACAAGCAGCCCGACGCCGGCGCCCACCAGAAGCCCCGTCATCATCTGCCCTGCGCCGAGAAGTCCCTGCAGATAAAGCTGCGTGATCACAACGGAAGACGCGCAGTTCGGGATCAGGCCGATCAGTCCCGCAAGGAAAACGCCCAGCACGGGAATCCGTCCCATGAATCCGGCGAGCGCATCCTGCCCGACGATATCCACCAGCAGCGTGATCACAAATTCAAGGATGAAGATAAAAATAATGATCTGAACCGTATGCCGCAGGGCAGCCAGCCACATGCTCCCCTCTTCCTCTTCTTCGCATCCACAGTGATCCTGCTCGCAGAGATCATGGATGCGCTTCTCCGTCTTGTATTTATATTTGGTAAAGCGCAGAAAGAAATCCAGCGCAAGACCGGAGATCAGGCCGATCACCATCTTGGACAGCAGTATTTTCGCAATAACCGGCGCATCCACGTGCTCCGAAATGAAGATGGGCAGCATCTCGTCTGATGTCGACAGAAAAACGGCGATCAGCGTTCCCACGGAAATCACGCCGCCCGCATACAGGCTCGACGCAGCAGCGGAAAATCCGCACTGCGGGACCACGCCGAACAAAGCGCCGAAAATCGGGCCGTAGCGGCCGACGCTGGCAAGCTTGCCGGCAAATTTTTCTCCTGCCTTCCGCTCCAGGAATTCCATCAGCAGATAGGTCAGGTACAGAAAAGGTATCAGCTTGACCGTATCTGTCAGGGCGTCGAGGAGCGCGTCCAGTAAAATTTCCATATAATAACAACCATTCCTTTCTCATGCTGTCATTTTCTTCGGACAGCATTTGTCAATCCCGTCTTGTCTCACTCCTTACCTTATCATAGCTGTCAAGACCATCAAACTGCTCCAACACTCCAGGTAGTTCTGCCGATTCTCTCAAATTAACCGTCATGTGTATTAACGGATGATATTCAGAAATTTCCCAGCGTTGTTATCATATCAGACGTTGATGCTCTGACGCAATTCGCGATTTCACTCCGACTTCAGCGCCAGCACCATTTTCTGTGGCTAACTTATATAAAGCTTTACAACATGATAATATCGTGCTATATATTTACCTGTGTTACTTATCATTGTTAAGTATTTGAATAACAATCCGTAAGTTGTAAATAATGAGGTGTTGTTTTGAACAGTGAATTAACCAGAGAGCTGCTGGATTCGTTTTATCTCGCGCAGCAGGCTTTTGCGACGCTGCCTGCTCTCCCACAGGGAATGACTTCGCAGTATGTGCATATTCTGGATGCGATCACGATGATCGAAAATGAACGCGGCGCGGTGCGCGTATCCGACGTGGCTGACTGGTTCCACGTATCGATTCCCGGCATTACGCGCTCTCTGCGCGCGCTGGAAAATCTCGGCGCGATCCGCAAGCAGCGGGGATTAAAGGACCGGCGCGAGGTAAGAATTGAACTGACGGACCGTGGGCGCCTGTGGTACCGCATCTACGTAAAACAGTATCATGAAAAGCTGGCGGTTATTCTTCATGATATTCCCGATGAAGATGTACAGACCACCGTGCACACCATTCAGTCAGCCGTGACCCTCATGCATAAGCATCCGATCGTGCTGATATCGTAAACCTGAACGCAAAGGGGGATTGATGAAATATGGAAACCGCGGTACGTACCCGTGAGAATATGAATGATTTTACAACCGGAAGCATCCCGAAAAAGATGCTGCGCTTCATGCTCCCGATCTTCGGATCGCTTGTGCTGCAGGCCATGTACGGCGCTGTCGACCTGCTGGTCGTCGGCCGGTTCGGCACGACGGCAGGACTTTCCGGCGTATCCACCGGAAGCAACGTTCTGAATATGGTCACCTTTACCGTGACCGGATGCGCCATGGCCGTGACGATTCTCATCGGACACTATCTGGGAGAGAAAAAGCCACAGAAAGTCGGTCCACTCATCGGTGCCGCAATCTGCCTGTTCACGGTGATCAGCGCGATCCTCTGCTTTGTCATGGTTGTTTTTGCTCGCCCGATCGCCGTTCTCATGCAGTCTCCCGCTGAGGCGGTTGATCTCACGGCATCCTACATACGGATCTGCGGCGCCGGTATATTTTTTATCGTTGCCTACAACGTTATTTCCGCCATCTTCCGCGGGCTCGGCGATTCCAGGACCCCGCTGGTTTTTGTCGGCATTGCCTGTGTGGTCAATATTTTCGGCGATCTGCTGCTCGTCGCGGTTTTTCATATGAACGTAGCCGGCGCAGCGATCGCAACGGTGGCGGCGCAGGCGGTCAGCGTCATCCTCTCGATCATCATCATGCGCAGAAAAAATCTGCCGTTCCACATGACGGGAAAGTACATCCGCTTCAACAAAGAGGCCCTGCGGATCATCCGCGTCGGAACGCCCCTCGCGCTGCAGGAGTTTCTGACACAGATTTCCTTCATGTTCCTGTGCGCGTTTGTCAACCGGCTCGGGCTTACAGCCTCTTCCGGCTACGGCGTGGCGAGCAAGCTCATCTCCTTTGTCATGCTCGTGCCCTCGTCGCTGATGCAGTCCATGAGCTCCTTTATCTCGCAGAACGTCGGTGCAAAACGGGAGGACCGCGCGAGAAAAGCCATGGGATTCGGCATAATTTTTGCCTTTGTCATCGGCGTCTGCATTTTCCTGCTGATCTGGTTCAGGGGTTACCTGGCGGCCGGTATTTTTACAAAGGATACGGACGTTATTGCCGATGCCTGGGCTTACCTGAGAGGTTTCTGCGCAGAAGCCATGGTGACACCGTTCCTCTTCAGCTTCATGGGCTATTTCAGCGGTCATGAAAAATCACTGTTCGTCATGCTGCAGAGCATCGCGCAGACCTTCATTGTGCGCCTGCCCGTTGCCTATTTCATGAGTATTCAGGCGAATGCCTCGCTGACAAAGATCGGCCTCGCGGCGCCGCTCGCGACGACGTTCGGCATCTGCATCAACCTGGTTTACTACATTATTTTCAGCCGGCAGTTGAAAAAAGCAGAGGCGGGGCGACAGTAATGTGTCGTCCGCCTCTGTATGTGCGTTTTCCACATGAAAATACAGGGTAATTTGTCATTTTTCCAACATGATTCTATGGCAATTTTGACATTTTTCCCCAAAAAATGCGATGGCATGACGAGAACGTCACTGTCCACCACAGCTGTCAGAAAAACAAAAAAGACCCCCGGATTTTCCAAATACATCTTTATTCCAGCACAAATACGTTTCTCAGCGTCTCCGGATCATGTGTCATCACTTGGATTGCTCCTGTTTGCCGCTTCCCACTCTGCGGCGCTGCACATGACATGATCATCTTCCAGCGTAATCCGATCAAATCTTTTCTCCGGGAATCCCACATCATCGGGAATAAAGTTTCCTTCTTCAGCACACGAACTGAAGATCTTCGCCACCACCCGAAAAAACAGTGCATATGATCTGTATACATCGGCCGTTTGCCAAAAAGAATTATCTGCCACTCCCGTATCAGGGCGATTTGCAGAAATCAGACGCGAACCAGATGTATCAAACTTGACTGATAGTCCTGCATCTCCGGCACAAATAATCCAACCTGCATCAGCTCATCCCCATAGTACAGGCCTTCCGCATCAGGAGACTGTGCAGACGTTTTCACCGCAGCTGCCTGACCGTTTGTCTGTCCCTCTGCCGCGGCCCTATAATCCTCCTGCGCCGCACAGACTTTCCCATTCTCATCATCATCCTTTTGCGCATATGCCTTCTCGTCTTTTACCTTATTCAGTCTCACACCGCTCACATGCTCCACCCGGTAGGGCGCGACAGGATCCAGCCCGTCGAGCTGCAGGCAGTGGCCCTTCTCGTTCGGCCTTCCCAGCACCTGCACCACCGTAAGCAGCGCCTCTGTCCTGTCCTTTGTGACGCACATCCATGCATCCCACGAATGGCGGTCATCCCATGACGCAAGGCGGTAATAATCTCCTTCCTCCACGATGTTATGAAAAGCGTGATACCGCGCGATCTGCTGCGGAATCAGCGCCCGTTCCTCTTCCTTCAGATGCTTTTTCAGATCCAGTTCATAGCCGAAGGTACCCGCAAGGGCAACGTTTGCCCTGGTTTCCAGCGGCGTCTGCCGCCCGACCTGATCATTCGGACACTTGCTCACATGGGCACCCATGCAGGAAAGCGGATAGCACAGCTCCGTCCCCTCCTGAATACGGAGACGCTCGATGGCATCCGTGTCGTCGCTCGTCCAGATCTGCGGACTGAAATAGAGCATACCGGGGTCAAACCGCGCGCCGCCCGAGGCGCAGTTTTCCAGGAGAAGGCCCGGAAAATCCCCGAGCATCCGCGCCTGCATCTCATACAGTCCGAGGACATACCGGTGAAAAATCTCTCCCTGCCTTCCATTATTGCAGAGCGCACTGCCGACATCGGACAGATACCGGTTCATATCCCATTTGATGTAATCGATTTTTGCGTCAGCAAATGTTTTTTTCAGGATACCGCAGACGGCATCTCGCACTTCCTTCCGTGTGATGTCCAGAACCAGCTGGTTCCTCGCGCGTCCGGGCTCCCTGCCCGGTATCTGCATCGCATAGTCGGGATGCGCCCGGAAGAGATCTGAATCCGGCGACACCATCTCCGGCTCGATCCAGATACCGAACTTCAGTCCCATGCTGTGGATGGCTTCGCTGAGAGAAACGAGGCCGCCGGGCAGCTTTTTCTCATTGACAAACCAGTCGCCGAGGCTGGTGTTGTCATCGTTCCGATGCCCGAACCAGCCGTCGTCCAGAACGAACATCTCGATGCCGCAGGCTTTCGCCTCACGGGCCATCGCCAGCAGCTTGTCCCGGTCGAAATCAAAGTAGGTGCCTTCCCAGCTGTTGAGCAGCACGGGCCGGTCATGATGCAGATACGGGCTGCGGATCAGATGCGCGCGGTAAAAATCATGCAGTGACCTTGTCATGGTACCAAGTCCTGCTCCGGAATAGGTCATGACCACCTCCGGCGTTGTAAAAGACGCTCCGTCCGACAGCTCCCAGCAGAACTGCCACGGATGAATCCCCATGGTCATACGGATCGTGTCGAACTGTGAGAGCTCCGCCTGTGCGATGAAGTTGCCGGAGTAGACGAAGTGCATCGCCCACACCTCACCCTTTTTCTGATCCGTTCCCGGCGTCACAAGCGCCAGAAAAGGATTCTCCTGCTGGCTGGAGGCGCCGCAGATGGAGGTGATATTCTGTCTGCCGTAAGTGATGCGGTTCTTCTGAATATGCCTTTCTCTCGCCCATGATCCCGCCAGCGACACCATGGAGAGGTCCTTATTTTCCATATCGAGACAGGCGGAAAGGGCTCTCCGGAGACGGACGGTTCTTCCCGCACCGCTGGTGATGACAGCACTCCGCGTGATGACATCCTCCGCCTCAAATACCGAATACAGAAGGCACACCGTCAGGTCCAGCACCTGATCCTTCAGGAAGATCTTCAGCGTCGTCACATCTTCCGGATTGCCAAAGCTCGCGGGGAGTCCGGAAAGCGCCGGTTTCCCGGAGACAATTTCAAAGGAAGCATACATGAGCTCGCAGCCCAGGCAGCCTTCCTCATCCTCCACATCGAGGCAGCTCTCCCGGTTGTCACCGAGACCGCCGGTCGGATACTCAAAGCAGAAGGCATCCATAAAGCCATTTTTCTCACGCGGCAGCGCTGCCGGCGTCGGGATCATCGCGAGGCGCATGGCCTGTCTTCCACAGGGTGCAAGAAGTCTGGCACCGTAATACAGATGTCCCAGATAGCCGTCATCTGTCAGCCCCATCATGTACGTTGTGTGCTCTGTATCCAGCTTGAATATCTTCTGCTTCTCATCAAAAATGACTGCCATACGGATCCTCCTGTCATATTCCCGTGTCTGTTCTGTCCGTAGAAACGTGCAGGCAAAACCTGCTGTCACACGTTACTTTAACATTATGAAAACGCACGGCAGCGCTGTCAACCGTGTGCCGTGCGTTCTATCTTTTTATACTGTTCCAGCAAACGTCTTACTGTTTGTTTACCTGCCCGCGAATCGTCGTCATCAGGATATGGCAGCTTCCTTTTATTTTGAACCTGCCTGAACCCGCCGGGAGAAACAGGCTGTCGCCCTTTTGAAAATCCATGCGCTTTTCACCGCCGTCGCCAGTTGGTGCCTTTTTTTTGCCGTTGTCGGCTGTTGTATTTTTATTATCATCTTTGCAGACGATGCTTCCCTCGCCTTCCAGCACCAGCAGGCTCACGAAGGAATCCTCCGTCACGCAGCCGTGAAGGCTCCGTATGGTTGTTCCGTTCAGCACCAGGGAATCCACGGTAAAGTAATCGCAGTCCGCCACATGCGGATACCCGTGATCTTTTTTCTCAACCGGCGTGCGGCGCGTGACGTCCAGTGCCTTGTCGATGTGCAGCTCACGCTTTTTTCCATCCTTCCCCACACGGCCGTAGTCATACACCCGGTAGGTGACATTGGAATTCTGCTGGATCTCCGCGAGAAGAATGCCCTGACCGATCGCATGAATGGTGCCCGGTTCAATGAAAAGAACGTCGCCCTTTTTCACCGGCTCTGCGTGCAGCACTTCCGTCAGTGTGTCATCTTCGATGCGCTGCTGCAGCTCTTCTTTACTGACCTCGCGCTCGAAGCCATAGTACAGAAAAGCGCCCGGCTCCGCGTCCATCACATACCACATCTCTGTCTTGCCGTACTGATTTTCATTTTTCAGTGCGTAGCTGTTGTCCGGATGCACCTGAATCGAGAGATTTTTCTTCGCATCAATGAACTTGATCAGGACGGGAAAATCAGAGAACCTGCGGCAGTTTTTTCCGAGAACCTCTCTTCCGTTCTCCTGATTTTCCCTGATATATTTGGTCAGCGTTTTTCCGGCGAAAGGGCCGCTGGCGATCGTCGAGGGGCCGTCCGGATGACAGGAAAGCTCCCATGTCTCCGCCAGAACGTCGCCGTTATATTTGATTCCATATTCTTCTACCAGCCTGTGACCACCCCAGAGGTAATCCTTGCAGGCAGGATTTAATTTCAAGATTCCCATGTCGGTTCCTCCATGATTCCCCATCCAAAATCACAATTCCTTCATCCGCCAGGCGGAAATACAGAACGTTGGACTTCGGAAGCCCTGTTTTCGTCTGCTGTCCCGTCATGAGATCGATTGCCGTATCCGTTTCATAATCGCGGAACGCCAGCACCTTCCGACCACCGATCTCTTCTTCTGGCAGGACACGTTCTGAAAAAATATGAGCCGGAGGAGCCGGAAGACAGCGAAGAAATCCGATAATCCTCCTGCTGTGAACAGCGCCACCGTATTGTCTGCAGATTGCTTCGTGCCTCTTACGCTCACAATTTCTCAGAAATACCATCCCAGAGAAAAACGCTTCTACAGCAAAATGGAGAGAGAACACTTCGTATGTGTTTTCTCTCCACTTTTTTGGCATTCTTCCGCTCAACCTCTTCGCGGTCCGGCAATACAGACTGTCACTGCAGACGCCGCACGCTGCTTCTCTCCACGATCGGTCCGTCGATGTAACGCGTTCCGTAATGCGTTTCCTCGCCGTATATTTTTCCCATGAGGCGGTCGACCGCCATCTCCGCCATCCGCTTCATATCCACATGATAAGTCGTGAGTCTCGCGGCTACATCCAAATCCAGGAGATAATCATCATAGCCGACAACTGAGACATCCTCCGGCACACGCAGTCCCTTCTTCTCCAACGCGGCAAACACGTAGCTCGCCGCAAGGTCACAGTTACAGGCGAAGGCCGTCGGCATCTCATCCGGCAGTGTGAACTGCATGTCACCGGTCAGAAGATCCCTGTCCTCCAGAACCCAGCCCTTCCTGAGGGGAATGCCCGCCTCGATCAGGGCTTTCCTGTAGCCAAAATAACGGTCCATGATATTTTCAGTGGCCAGCGTACTCCCGACAAAGGCGATCTTTCTGTGACCACGTTCGATCAGATAGCGCGTCATTTTGTACATGCCCGTATAATTGCAGCTCATCACCGTGTCGCAGCCGCTGCCACGGATACGGAAGTCCAGCAGAACGACAGGCACGCCGGCTTTTTTCACCAGATGCCGGATATACGGCTCGAACAGCCAGCCGATGATGATGATGCCGTCCACGGCCTTTTCTCTGAGGATCCGCGGGGTCTCCTCCGTCTGCTGTCTGTCCTCTTCTATGGGTTCCAGCATGGTGACGCTCTGCCGTGCGGCTGCCGCTGCAACGACCTGCTGGTACATCGTCCAGTAAAAAGAATTGCCGATCTCCAGGTACCGTTTGTCCGTTGATATCACGCCGATCCTGGCACCCGGCGCTCTTCTCTGATACCTCGTCAGGTCATAACCCATCTCGGCCGCGACGGTTTCGATATGCTCGCGCAGCTCGGCGCTGACGCCTTTTTTCCCGGAGAGCGCATTGGACACAGTAACCGTACTGACGCCGATGCGTTCCCCGATATCCTTCAGTTTTACCTCAGCCATCTGTTCCTCCCGTCTCCCGGTTCTGTCTTCATTTCTCCCCTGCTTCTTATAAGCGAAACCTCATCAGCGTATCTCTCACGCATGTCTGCGGCATATCACCGTGTTCGTGGCCGTAATACTTTACTTTGTCCGGACACACTCTCAATGTCTGCGGTATTTCACACTCTCGCCCCGAACGACGCTTCCCTCCACAATGCGCACGCCGCAGGTGCGGGTGTCCGGCCGCTCCATGCGCGTCAGCAGGATGTGCAGGCTGATCTGCGCAATGACTTTTTCATCGTTCCGGTATGTCGTCAGGCGGATGTGCTCCGGCGTCTCACGGGGGAAATTATCAAAGCCCGCAGCGGATACGTCCTCCGGCACCCGGACACCGCGTGCGCGCAGCTCACGGATGACGGCAAACGCTGTGCGGTCACAGCTGCAGATGAAAGCCTGCGGCAGTTTCTCCGGCAGCTGGGGCGTGATCAGGATTCCGTTTTCCCGGTCAGGAATGACCTGTTTCTCGCACCGGTCCAGACCACGTCTTTCCAACGCTTTACAGTAGCCGAGATAGCGGTCGTTGATGCTGTCCGTCGCTCCCACCGTTCCGACAAAATACAGATCGGAGAAGCCCTGCTCCAGCACCAGATGTGTCACGCACTCCATACCGCCGAAGCTGTCCGTCAGAACGTAATCCATATCCTCGCGCGTGTCATAATCGTCCACGCATACGAAAGGGACATCCGGATTATGTTCATGCAGGTGGGAAACATATGTGCGCTGCAGCTCGCCGATCAGAATAATGCCGTCCGGACGTGTTTCCTGAAAAGCAGCCGCATAGGCGTTCTCGTTTTCCATCTCCGGTGACACGACCTCGAGAACGGTAATGCAGTCCGACTGTCCCGCTTCGCGGGCGATATTTTTATAGATTTCCATGTAAAACGATGGAAACTCCTGTACATAACGACTCGCCACCATGCAGCCTATGATATAGGATTTTTTCTTCGTCCCGGCTGAGCGGTTCTCCGCATTGTAGCCAAGCTCCTGTGCCTTCTGGACGATCTGACGGCGCATGCTTTCACTCACGCCACGACGGCCGTTTAAAGCGTTAGAAACCGTCACCACGCTGACACCGAGTGCCTGCGCGATTGTTTCCATCTTTACTTTCTTACGCTGTCCCAAAGATGTGAACTCCTCTGTATGGTTTCTCTGTATGGTTTCTCTGCGTGGTTTCTCTGTATGATTTCTCTGCGTGGTTCCCCGGTCAGATTTCTCTGTCTGATCCGATGGTTCGTTATTTAAGTCCTGTATTCTTTTTGTTTTGCCGTTCTTTTGTTTAATTCTTCGTTTTTTAATTTTCCATTTAATTTATTTTTAATTTTTCAGAGCAAATTGTCAAGGTTATTCCGATAAAAAAGAGCAGGCGTTAATGCCTGCTCCTTCCAGATATGTATTATCTGATTTTTATTCTGTATTCCTTTTTATTCTGTGTTCCGCCATCCGACGATTTTCGGCACGAACAATCAGTTCGTTTCCGCCTGCGGATTGGATACTTTGACCTTGTGATCGTACCATTTGCCCTTCTTTCCGAGAAGTGCGAGGTCAAATTCCTGATCCAGTGCCGGTACCGGTACGTCGAAGCCGTATACTTCTTCTGTCGTGCCGTCGTCATATTTTACCGTATCTGTGGTGGGCTGCAGGAGCTGCGCGCCGTCTTTCTGCGCATCTTCTGCTGTTCCCGGAAACAGATTCACGATGTTCTCGGAAACGAGCGTAATATGGATGGTCATCTGACCGTTCGCAACTGTCAGCGTACCTTTTCCGTCATACTGATCATTGACATGGAACATATCGCTGTCCGTCGTAAAATCAGCTGTGTATGTGCCGTCTGCAAGCGCCTCTGTCGAAGATGCTGACGAAGCGGAAACTGATTCATCCGTTCCGTACATGTTCATAGCATCCGCCGTATGCTGTACATAGATCTGCTGTACTTCCGGAATCTCACCGAGTCCGGCGATCTGTGCATCTACTGTTTCAAAGTTACCGGAAGCCTTGAACTGGCTGATCCAGGAATCCGGATCGTCCTCACCTGCCATATCATTGTTGGCATGATCACCAGCCACAACCATGAGTGGACGGAGAATGACCTTTGTATAGCCGCCGTCTTTTACTTTTTCGATGACAGCCTGACATGCAGTATCTTCCGGCTTGCCCTCAACGGTACCGATGAATACATTTTTATAACCGAGATCTTCCACCTGTGACTGCATCTGATCATAGGTGATAGCCGCCGTATGAGACGTTCCGTGGCCCATGAAGACAAAGGCTGTTCCGTCGGCAGCTGCATCATCCAGGCTGTCATAACCGGCTGTCTGCACCGCTGCATTGGTAATATCCTCAGCAACAGCCTTCTTGTCATCGTTGACAGAAGTCGTATCAGCGCCAACCTCGCCGAGCAGCGGCTCAGCGATCTTCACGGAATCAAATTTGTCCGCATAGCTGTTGACAGCCTCGGTGAGCTCGTCATACTCAGCGCCATGCATCAGATGCGTCGGCTGTACGACAAGATTTTTCACACCGTTATCCACGGCACGCTGAAGCGCCTGATCCATGTTGTCGATCTTCTCGCCGTCACGCGCCTGCACATGGTTGATGATGATCTGCGCGGTAAAAGCACGGCGGACGGACAAGTCAGGATTCGCCTCCTGCAGCGCTTTCTCAATGCCGCCGATATCCTTCACACGGCTGTCATTAAACGAAGTGCCAAAGCTTACGACCAGCAGTTCATTTTCACCGATACCATCCTCATTGAGCGGATCATCTGCAGAAGCATCTCCGGTATCCCGGCCAAAATAATCGGGGTCAGCATACTCACCGTGCACCAGCTGTTTCTGTGCATCTGTCAAAGCGTCCCAGGCCTCCTTCGCCTCCGCGCACTGCTCATCGGTCTGATCCGTGCGCTCCTGTACATAAATGGCGTCGATCAGATCAGCTACATGATCTGCCTTAGCCTGATCCGACGAAGCGTCCGAACTGGATGCTACCGAACTGCCCGCAGAGGGCTTGACGGTCTCAGCAGCAGCTTCCGAGACCGCTGAGGTGCTCTCAGCGGAGGACGATGACGCTGCAGAACCACAGCCGGCGATCATGGACGCCGCCAGCATAAACGCTGCAGCAGCAGATAAATATTTACGATTCTTCATACTCTTTCTCCTTCCCAATTCCTGCCTTCAGTTGCCTATATTTTTCAGCATGTCTGAATAGTAAACATACATATAAGCTGCCTTTAAAACCGCATCCAGGCTCTTTTACACACGCTTCGCGTGTGACGGGCCTGTCTGCGATTCAAAGAGCTTATACAAATAAAGAAATCCGCTTCTTCCGAAGCGGATTTCCAGACATGCAAAAAATATCATGAATGTTTTCTTCGGAAACATCATCTGAATATACAGCTTCCAGCAGGTTTCCTGACTAGCAGCTCAGACGGAAAATGCCTCCTTCTCATGCCTGCAGCAGATACGCTGTCCCGCTTTCCGCTGCTTCTCCGCACAATGGAATTTCCATGGCGTCTTCCTCGCTGTTCACAGTGACCGGATCGTCCGGGATTCTCACCCGGTTCCCTTTTACCCCGTTTTATCGGGCACTGGAAGTGATTTATGATTTTCAAACCGCCTCATATCATAGCAGAGTTGCCCTGGCATGACAAGAGGGAGTCCCCCTGACGATCATCAGTACGACGATCATCAGAATTCGGCAAAACAATGATTCTAAGCACGATGCAGGAAGGTGACAATCTGTGTTTTTGATTGAAATAAAAGAAACAGCTTTCACAGATAACCGGCGCACGGAAACCGTACAGAGACCCGATGTCTGTAAAAACTGTTATAAGTATTGAATATAAGAAGAAAGTGAGTATGAGAAGAAAACATGCAGAGAACACAGACCAATTGACATCCAGTAAACGCGGGACAGTCAGCCCCTGTCTCTGACGGCGAGCTTCTCGAGGCTCATGCCGCGGACATAGCAGCGGCAATAGCAGGCCGTACAGTCAGAAAAA
>ONKP01000028.1 GCA_900318405.1 uncultured Eubacteriales bacterium
CGAGCTTTAGCGAGCTTACAAGCTGACAGCTCTCGCTCGGCCTTGCACACCCTTCAGGTGTGCAGTCCGCCTCTGGCTTGCGACGGACTTATACAATAAATAGTAACGACATGCTGTAAAAAATAGCTCCACACACTTGTCATTCTTGTCGATATATCTTATAATTGATTCAGAAATGCAAAAATTTTAGCTATTTTCAACAAATTTAAATAATAACATTACCTAAGGAGGAAGCTGCCATGGTTCAACTGATCGTAGGACAGAAAGGTAAGGGAAAAACCAAATATATTCTGGACAAGGTCAATAATGCCGTCAGGGAAGCTAACGGAAGTATCGTATATCTGGATAAGAGCTCGAAGCATATGCTTGAGCTGAACAATAAGATTCGTCTGGTCGACGGATCGAGCTTTCCTCTGAAAAACAGCGATGAATTTGTCGGCTTTGTATGCGGCATTATTTCTCAGAATCGCGATATCGAGCAGATGTATCTGGATGGTTTTCTTAAACTGGCAAGACTGGAAGACCATCATGATCAGATCACTTCCTGCATCCAGCAGCTGGATCAGATCAGCAACCTCTTTCACGTAGATTTCGTTATCAGTATGTCGATGGAAAAGTCCGAACTCGATCCCGAGCTTCAGGACAAGATTCTCCTGGCGTTATAATACGATCGGATTTCGTATCAGGCCATAGATTGCTTCCTGCAGTTGTTGGTCGTGTGTGCACATCGGTTACAGAAGTATTACATAAGTTACAGAAAAAAAGACAGAAAGTTCAGGAAGGCACCTCATCATGAGGTGCCTTCTTTCGTAATATCAGAGCCACAGTCAAAGCTGATCACTCAGTCGCGCTGAAACAGATCTCTTGTGTAAACCTTTTCTTTCACATCATTGAGGCATGCATTATACCGGTTGGCGATGATGCACTGGCTTCTCCTCTTGAATTCTTCCAGATCGTTCACGATCTCTGATCCGAAAAATGTTGTCCCGTCTTCCAGCGAAGGTTCATAGATGATAACGGTTGCGCCCTTTGCCTTGACGCGTTTCATGACGCCCTGAATCGAGGACTGACGGAAATTATCGGAATTGCTTTTCATCGTCAGCCGGTAGACGCCGATAGTGATGGCCTTTTCTTCGGACGGGTTGTAGCTGTTTTCGTCTGTGTAGCTGTAATAGCCAGCCTTTTTCAAAACCTGATCCGCGATAAAATCCTTCCTGGTGCGGTTGCTCTCCACAATGGCCTGGATCAGATTTTCCGGAATGTCCTGATAATTTGCCAGCAGCTGTCTTGTATCCTTAGGCAGGCAGTAGCCGCCGTAACCGAAACTCGGATTGTTGTAATGCGTTCCGATGCGCGGGTCGAGGCAGACACCATCGATGATCTCCCGGGTGTTCAGTCCCTTGGATTCTGCATAGGTATCCAGCTCATTAAAGTAGGATACCCGCAGCGCAAGGTACGTATTGGCAAAGAGTTTCACGGCTTCAGCTTCTGTGAATCCCATAAACAGTGTATCGATATTTTCTTTCAGCGCACACTCCTGCAGAAGAGAGGCGAAGGTATGTGAAGCCCTTGAAATCCTCTCGTCGTCAGGATCCGTGGCAACGATGATACGGCTGGGATAGAGATTATCATAGAGTGCTTTGGATTCCCGCAGGAACTCGGGGCTGAAAATAATGTTCGCCGTGTGGTATTTTTCACGCACACGCATGGTATAGCCGACCGGAATCGTTGACTTAATGACCATGATGGCGTTCGGATTCACCTTCTGTACCAGCTCGATGACGGCTTCCACCGCTGAGGTATCGAAGTAGTTCTTCTGGCTGTCGTAGTTCGTCGGCGTGGCAATGACGACAAAGTCAGCATTCCGGTAGGCGCTTTCTCCGTCAAGCGTCGCTGTCAGATCCAGTTCTTTTTCCGCCAGATATTTTTCTATATATTCATCCCGGATAGGAGATCTGCGGTGATTGATCATATCGACCTTCTCCGGAAGGATATCGACAGCTGTCACATGGTTGTGCTGAGCGAGCAGAACGGCGATTGAAAGCCCGACGTAACCGGTACCTGCAACGGCGATACGGAGCGGAGATGCCTTCGGCAGCTTCGAACTGCCTGTGCTGTTGATATAAAAACCGGCGGGATCCAGCTGCAGGGCTGCACACAGACGATCCAGCTGCTCAATGGAAGGCATATAATCGCCCGCCTCCAGCCGTACGATCATGCCCCGGTTCATCCCGCTGGCATCGGCGAGCGCCTGCTGGGTCATATGTTTTGCCCTGCGGGCGGATGTAATCTGCGAGATCATCAGATTCTTCGAAAATGATTTCATAGTGCCTCCACAATGTCACAAAAAATAACATTCAATATTGTGAAAATCTAATTAAAATATTGTTTTGATCAGTATTATACACAATTCAATGGCGTTTGCAATCCTTATGATCAAAGACTGATTGTTATTATCTGCGACATCATGCAAAGATGATATCGCGGATCTGTCATTTGAAACTACCCGTAATTTCAGATGGAGTGAACAGTAACCATCGAGTCAGGAGTCCGCAACCCGATTCTTGTATAAAAACAGCGAAAATGGTACAATATCGCAGGAATTATTTCAGGGGAGGCTGTTTTGAGTAATAACGGCAGACAGACAAAAAAGCAGCGAAGCGCTTTTACCTTTAATATCGGTGCCGTTATTTTTGGTGCCCTGTTCATATATCTGATCATCGTTCTGCTTATGTACGCGACAAGGGACCGCGTATCCACGTACATGGTGACGAACGGAACGCTTTCCGCAAACGAGAGCTGTACGGCGCTGGCGATCCGGACCGAACAGGTTGTGACGGCCGGAGAGAGCGGCAGTGTGAACTATTTCACGCAGGACGGAACCAAGGTTTCCAAAAATGATTATGTCTGCAGTATAGGCAGCAGCGATGTGTCAGATACACAGACCCCTTCCAGTACCGAACTCACATCGGACGATCTGGAACAGGTCAGACAGCTTGCGTCTGCTTTTTCAGGTGCCTATAAAGAAAGCGATTTTCAGGATGTCTATGATTTCCGATACTCTCTGGAGTCCTCGGTGATCAACAATACAGATGCAGCTTCTGTTTCCGGTACGCCTGTCAAGGCGCCCGTCGATGGCGTGATCAGTTATACCGTTGACGGCCTTGAATCTCTGACGCCGGATGATATCACGGCGGATGACTTTGATGAAAATGCACATCCTTCCACACACCTTCGCACCTCATCATCGGTATCGACCGGCGACCAGCTGTTCCGGGTGATCACAAATGATACATGGGAACTGATGTTTCCGGTTTCGGACAGACTTTACGCATCCCTTGCATCCCGCAATACCGTGAAGATCCTCTTCAAAAAAGACGGAAAAACGGAGAATGGTGATCTGACGCTGAAAGATATCGACGGAACCCATTACGCCGTTGTCACGCTTTACAGCGGCATGGTGCGTTACTGCGATGACCGGTACCTGGATATCGAGCTTGTCACCAATACGGTCACCGGTCTGAAAATCCCCATCTCTGCCATCGTCAACAAGGAATTTTATATGATCCCTGTTTCCTTTGAAGTGGTGGGCGGCGATGACGGCCAGACGAGTGGTTTTCTCCGCAGAACGACGGATGAAAACGGCAATGCGACGACAGAATTTGTCGAGGCAGACCTGTATGAAAAGACAACGACGGACGCCGGACAGGAAGTGTACTATGTGGATGAGGATACCTTCAGCAAGGGTGATGTCATTCAGATGACGGATTCTTCTCAGACGTACACGATCGGCGACGCAGCCGTTCTGGAGGGCGTTTACTGCACCAATCTGGGTTATGCCCAGTTCAGAAAAACAGACATACTGGATCAGAATGAAGAATACGCCATCGTTGCGGAAAACACCGATTACGGCATCTCACAGTATGACTACATCGTCCGTGACGGTATGAGCGTGGATGAATCGCAGATCCTGCATTCATAAATACTCCAGGAAGCTTCTTTTACATCGGACAATAAGCCCATCTGACGATGGCTTAATACAATAAAAAGGAGTGACAGAAATGATTACGGAACGTTATGACGAAGTAAAGAGGCGTATCGCAGCAGCCTGCGAACGCGTTGGCAGAGATCCGAACGAGGTGACCCTCGTCGCAGTGAGCAAGACCAAACCGGAAGAAGATATCATGGATCTGTACCGATATGGCGTTCGTGACTTCGGAGAAAACTACATTCAGGAGCTCCGGACAAAGCACGATGATCTGCCGAAGGATATCCGCTGGCATATGATCGGTCATCTGCAGAGAAACAAGGTCAAATACATTGCAGACTATGTAGAGATGATCCATGCCGTTGATACGCCGGAACTTGTGGCAACCATTGAGAAAGAGGGAACAAAGCATAACCGCATCATTCCCGTTCTCATCGAGGTAAACGTAGCGGGAGAGGAGAGCAAATTCGGTGTAAAGCCGGAGGACTGCGAGGCCTTTGCATCCACGTTTTCACAATACAGCCATGTCTCTCTGCAGGGACTTATGACCAGCGCACCTTTTGTGGAAAACCCCGAGGATAACCGCGCTGTGTTCAGGGAGCTGAAGCAATTAATGGTTGACATCAATCATAAAAACATTGATAATGTGAATATGCGTGTACTCAGCATGGGGATGACAAATGATTTCGAAGTAGCAGTGGAAGAGGGATCGACGATGGTCCGGGTAGGCACTGCCATTTTCGGCGCACGCAATTACAACACGTCAACACAGTAAACAGACAGGCTGAAAAATAGCTGTATACTGTCACAGGAGAGTATGAAAATGGGTATTTTTGATAAGTTTCTCGACGCCGTCCGTCTGAACGACGATTATGATGATGAGGATGACGGGTATTTTGACGACGAGGATGATTTTGAAGAGGTAGATGAAAAACCGAAAAAGAAATTATTCGGTCGTCAGAGTAAAAAAGCTGAGCCGGCGGATGACTACGATGACGAGGATGATGAGGACTCCTTTGACAGTGATACCTCTTTCAGCAGTTCTTCATCTGCAAAAACAGCACCGAAAAAGACTGTATCTTCCAGCCAGTCAAGATACACTGCACCTGCTGCCAGAACTTCAGCAAGTCAGAAGATCACACCGATGCGCCGTTCACATTCTACAGGTGCGGCGAGCATGGAAGTATGCGTGATCAAGCCTTCAAAAGTGGAAGATTACCGTGAGATCGCCGATACGCTTCTCTCCGGATGCACCGTCGTGCTGAATCTGGAGGGCATTGATGTTGAGCTTGCACAGAGAATTATCGATTTTTCTTCCGGTTCCTGCTATGCGATCGCCGGAGGACTGCAGAAGGTTTCCAGTTATATCTTTATTCTGACACCTTCCAACGTGGAGATTTCCGGAGATATTCAGGATCTTCTGGGTGACTCCATGCCGTCCGTATCTTCCGCATATCTGTAAATCAGCCGGAAATCCGGAATTATACACATGAACGAAAAGCATCAGATTGGCGCACCCGTCTGATGCTCTTTTAGTGTATTAAGCAGTCGGGCTTAATACAGTACTGTTTTGTTGTACTCATTAAGCCGTCGACACGCGGACAGTTTTTGGGCATGCGAAGCGGCGCGTAGACTTATACACTACTTACACATCATGAGAAGGAGCATCTGATCATGGAAGAGGGAATCACCATCGAGCGCGAGAATACCGGTCTCGCCTTTTCTTACCGTATTGAATGGGAACATGATTTTTCCCGGCTTGCGGCCTGCCTTCATGAGGTCGGAGATCTGCATCCGGTCAGGATCTGTATCGTCACTGACAGCAACGTGGCACCGCTCTATCTGGAAGATGTGAAAGAAGCACTCGCAGACACCGGCGCAGAGCTGTTTACCTGGATTTTCCCTGCGGGAGAAAAAAGCAAAAATCTGGCTACCGTAGAGGAACTGTTCCGTTTTCTGATCACCAATCATTTTCAGCGGACGGATCTTCTCGCCGCGCTCGGCGGCGGTGTGACAGGTGATCTTACGGGCTTCACCGCAGCTGCCTATCTCCGCGGTATCGATTTCATCCAGATTCCCACGACGCTGCTTGCCCAGGTGGACAGCAGTGTAGGTGGAAAGACCGGCGTTGATTTTGATGCGTATAAAAATATGGTCGGCGCTTTTCATCAGCCCCGTCTTGTCTATATGAATACTTCGGTTCTTGCGACCCTGCCGGACGATCAGTTTGCTTCCGGCATGGGAGAGGTGATCAAAAGCGCAGAGATCCGGAGCGAATATTTTTTCAGAAAGCTTGAAAAAAAGGCTTCTCTGATCATCGCCCGTGATCCGGACATGCTTTCCTATGTGATCCGCGAATGCTGCGAGATCAAGGGAGCTGTGGTGGAAGATGATCCGAACGACCGCGGCGTCCGTGCCATCCTGAATTTCGGACATACGCTCGGTCATGCGATAGAAAAGTGTAAAAACTTCGAACTCCTGCACGGACAATGCGTCGCAATCGGCACCATCGGCGCAGCCTGGCTCTCCATGAAGCGCGGCCTGATCACCGAGAGTGTCTATCAGCGCATGATCAACATCAACAGAAAGTTCGATCTGCCGGTGTCCGCGGAGGGCGTGACAGCGGAACAGATCGTCCGGACGGCGCATTCAGACAAGAAGATGGAAAACGGAAAGCTGAAATTCATTCTTCTTGACGGACTCGGCAATGCCATCATTGACAACACGGTATCAGAGGAAGAACTCACAGATGCCGCCCGTGTACTGACAGGAGAGGAATCTCATGCATAAAAATCATGCGGCAGATAATACAAGTGAGGCTTCCCGGCTGACACTGCCATGGCAGATTTTACTGGTGGCCGTTCTGGTGCTTGTCGACCAGCTGACCAAGTATCTGGCTGTTGTTCACCTGAAAGGGCAGAATCCGATCGTCCTGATCAGGGGCGTGCTTGAACTTTACTATCTGGAGAATCAGGGCGCGGCATTCAGTATGCTGCAGAACCAGCAGGTGTTTTTCTATGTACTGACCATTATTTTTCTCGTAGTGGCCGGATGGTTTCTGGCAAAAGTACCCGCCACGACAAAATATACGCCACTTCGGATCAGCCTTCTGGTTCTGTGCGCGGGTGCTGTCGGCAATCTGATCGACAGAATCGTACACAAATATGTCGTGGATTTTATTTACTTCGTCATCATCGACTTCCCGGTATTCAACGTCGCTGATATCTATGTGAC
Source organism: uncultured Eubacteriales bacterium (assembly GCA_900318405.1). Classification (GTDB taxonomy): domain Bacteria; phylum Bacillota; class Clostridia; order Lachnospirales; family Lachnospiraceae; genus Bilifractor. The sequence goes on from ONKP01000028.1 coordinate 7,223, forward strand.
ACTGGGCGTTATCGTGCTGATCTGTCTCGTTCTGTTCCATTATAAGGAAAAGGACCTGAAGGCGATCACGGACAAAAAAAAGTAATCGGATTCGACAAGTACCGGTATCTGCGGATGGTTGCGGATTGGGGCATCTGTATCTCTATATTGTCTAATGTCAGAATGTAAGTGAGATGATATGAAACAGGACAATAATATCAGCGGACATGACGTCCGCTTCACGGCAGATGCGGACAGGACCGACGACCGGATCGACAGCCTGCTCGCTGATGAACTGCCTGAACTTTCCCGATCGTATATACAGAAGATCATTAAAAACGGAGGTCTCCTGGTCAACAGTGAAGCAGTCCGGGCCAGTTACAGGCTGCGTGAAAATGATGAAGTCTGTTTTTCTGTGCCGGAAAATAAGGAGCCGGAGATCCTTCCTGAGGACATCCCGCTGGATATTCTCTATGAGGATGATGACCTGCTGGTTGTGAATAAACCGAAGGGTATGGTAGTGCACCCCGCTGCCGGCCATTATGAACACACACTGGTCAATGCGCTTCTCTATCATTGCAGAGGTCATCTGTCCGGCATCAACGGCATTCTGCGCCCCGGTATCGTTCACAGAATTGACAGGGATACGACAGGTGCGCTTGTGGTCTGCAAGACGGACAGTGCCCACAGAGCGCTTTCAGCGCAGCTCGCCGTTCACAGCATCACGCGGCGTTACCGGGCAGTCTGCCATGGGAATTTTTCTTCCATGCCGGATGCGCGCACCTTTGCCGGCGGTCTGTGTACGATGCAGCGTGAAGATCCGTATGCCTTTCCTGTTGCGCTGCCCGGGGATCTTCCCCCGGCGATGCGTGAGGAACCGCACCCCTGCTTTCGCATCGAGGGCAATATCGGTCGGAGTTCCACGGACAGGAAAAAAATGGCTGTCGTACCTTCTGATAAAGGTAAAACAGCGGTAACACATATGCGTGTACTTTCGACGTTACACGGCTATTCTTATATTGAGTGCGTTCTGGAGACAGGACGGACCCATCAGATCAGAGTACACCTGTCCACGGCAGGGCATCCGCTTCTCGGCGATGAAATATACGGACCTGCCCACTGCCCGGTGAAAGGACTGCAGGGTCAGACGCTGCACGCCATGACGCTGGGTTTCATTCATCCGACTACCGGTCATTACGTGGAATTTGAAGCGCCGCTGCCGGCGTATTTTCAGAAGCTGCTGGTGAAGCTGGCAAACTGAAGGACCGACTGCAGAAGATTAATGCAGACCGCGGCTGATCATGGTACAGCACATAAAACAATATAAAACAGCAGCAGGACGCAGTGGATTTTCCGCTGCGTTTTTTCTATGCTGATTACAACACTATCTGAACATTACCAGGACATCCCTGCACATCTATAGCAAGCGAACATATCTGAACACATCCCCTGTCAGTATCTGAGCATCTCAGACCACATCCCATATCATTGTTTCAATATTTCTGCTTATTGATAATCCACCGGAGGTTCCCATGAAACATAAAATTGTGAAATCGGCTGTGATATGCCTGCTTGTCAGCAGCATGCTCCCGATCCGCCCGTGTGAAGTACACGCCTCAGCGACGAATACAGCATATAGCTCTGCTTCAGTCAATGCAGCCTCCGAAGATCTTTATTACGTGGATTTTTCTGATGAAGCATCCGTGGAGCATTTTAATGCGATTGGGTCAGAAGAAGAATTATCAACGCAAACTCAAAATACAGGGATATTGACGGACAGAACAACTGATGAATTATCTGATATTCCATCTGTAGAGACTGAAGCAGGTCAGGAAATCTCTCAAGAAGCAGTTATTGACAATTTTTCAGATTCATCTGCAGATATGACGACTGATCGATCAACAGATCTGTCAACTTCTCCACCGGCTGATCAACCGGCGCAGGAATCACAGGAGAAATTGCCGGAGCAGGAGGAGATTCCTGAAGGACAACAGGTGGAAATAACTGAAGAACAACAGGAGGAAAAGTCTGAAGACCAGCAGGCGGATGCCGCAGAAGAATCTGAACAGATGCCGATGGACCAGGATTCGCAGAATGGCAAAAGAATCGCCAATGCTTTTCTTCCTGCCAGCATTTCGTATTTTTCGAGGTCTTCCTATGCCTCCATCAGCTGGCGTTTCCGGCAGGCAGATGATGTGCGGAAAATCGTCACGGAGGATACTGAAATTCTCACAGCCATGAAAGACGATGCCGGTGCAGCAGGCTCGATCAGGCAATACGGGGTGGTCCATGTCCTGTCAGAGGAAGAGGACGGATGGCATTACGTGGAATCAGGAGACGTCCGGGGATTTATCAGAGATGCCTTTCTGGATGATGCGGTAAAACTGACCGACATACGATGCGAAGAAGCCAGAAAACTCGTGGCGGAAGGAAAAGACAGGCGTGACGCGCTGAATATCGGAAAGCCGGCCGAATGCACGATAGATCCGTCCGAAAATGAAGCCTTTCTGTACAAAAAAATCACTTACCATTCGGTTACAGCAAAGAAAAAATACGGCCTTGTCACGACAAATGCAGACCCGCTGAATCTGCGCTGCGGTCCGGGAACAGATTACGAAGTACTTGCACAGATTCCGAACGGCGGTCTCGTCTATATCCTGGCCGAGGCAGACAGTCTGGATGCCGTGATCAGGAAGAAAAATACAGAAGATGATACGACAGCAGAAGAGAAGTGGCTGTATGTGGAATCCGGCAATATCAAGGGGTATGTATGTGCCACTTATGTGACGGATGACGACGAAACGCAGGAACAGATCTCACAGGCAGATGAAACTTCATTTCCACAGGCACATCTGCTGACGCGCAGCTGTGAATTACTGGCAAAGTCTGCCTTCGACACCTTTACATCGGTCTTTTCCGCAGATTCGCAGGAGGCCTCAGCGCTTGATGCGCAATTATCCCGTGAACTGCATGCTGACATCAATGCGGCTTCTGCCGCTCATCTGAGGAACGATCAGGATACATCGCCATATGATACTTCCCTGGCATATTATGATGCATCATCCTATCCTGCTGTCCAGTACCAGAATGCCTTTTCTTCTCCTGAAGGCACCGTTACTTCGACTGCTTCTGAAGATGGTTCAGTAACAGCAGATACAGCTCTGGATGAAAAAAGGAAACAGATCGTCACTGTGGCGGCGTCTGCCCTGGGTTGTCCGTACGTATGGGGAGGAAATGACCTGTACAACGGATGCGATTGCTCCGGCTTTACCCAACAGGTTTATCTTCGTGCAGGCATCAGTCTGCCCAGAACTGCTCAGGCGCAGGCTTACGCAGGCACCCGTATCGCCGTTGAGCAGGCCCGCCCTGGGGATCTGATTTTCTATGCATCGGACGGATATATTCATCACGCAGCCATTTACGCGGGAAAGGACGCTTCCGGCATTGACAGGTCGATGGAAGCCTATGGCAGTAATTACGGCATCATCGAAACAAATGCCTTCGGACGTGATGAATGCTGGGCATGTACCTATCTGTAAAATCAGGCCGTATGCGTGATCATCTGCACAAATAATCACGGCGGAAGATCCATCATGGCGGAGGATCCAATACGATAAAAGTACGGCCGTATGCAGTCCCATCGACAGATGAAAGGAATCCATGTGCTTCAACGAATTTCCGGTATCTTTAAATCGGCCAGTATTATCCTTCTCATGTATATCGGCATCAGCCGGGCGGCAGACGCTCTGGTGCAGCAGCTGCTTGTCCGAACGTATGACAAAAATGTATGGGCAGCAGACAGGGTATCAGAAGACAAACTTCTGGAAATAGAGGAGAGAGCGCACACCTACAACGAAACCCTGTACAGCTCCACCGACACAATTCTCTGCCAGGGCAGTGAAGGCAGCAATCATTCTTTAAAGCAAACTACCGCCGATGATGAAGGTCTCCGGAATTTAACTGCGGATGATGACAGACATCTCACAGGAAATGGAGATTATAACAGCCTTCTCACGGGAAATGGAGATTATAACAGCCTTCTCAATATCAATGGTGATGGTGTCATGGGATATGTGGAGATCCCCTGTCTTGGTATATCCATGCCCGTTTTTCATGATACGTCTGAGAATTCCATGCAGCGCGGAGCCGGTCACCTCTATGGCACATCACTGCCGGTCGGCGGAAAAAATACACACGCCGTGATTGCAGGTCATCGCGGACTGCCTTCCATGAAAGCCTTTACAGATCTCGATCAGATGAAGGAAGGCGATATTTTTATCCTGCATATGCTTCAAAGGGAACTTCATTATCAGGTAGACCGGATAGAAACGGTACTTCCCTCAGAGACAGAAGCGCTGGGCATAAAGCCGGGAGAAGACTATGTGACGCTGCTGACCTGTACGCCTTATGGCATCAATTCCCACCGTCTGCTGGTGCGCGGCCGTCGAATCACTTCTGCGGATCTGCCGGCCAATGCACCGTCAACTGCTTGTACATCCTTTACACCTGTTTCTGACGCATTCAGCAATGCATCCTTCTCATCCATCTCAGATACATTCGCTTTCTCCTGGCGCTTTACTATCGGACTGGGCATTTTCTCCGCAATCACCGGGATTACTTTTCTGCTGTACATCTGGAAAATATGCGTAAATTCTGAACACAAGATAGCAGCGCGAAAGTAAGCATTCAGGCAGACGGTGGGACGAAACCACAGGAGAGTCCGAGCTGAGCGGGTATCGCGGGAGCGCGTGGCAATCCGGTTATCATACATACAGCGAATATATCCTTATGACACCTATAACATATGAATTTTACAATATAAATACACAGGAGGATTCAGGCCACATGATAAAAAAGATCAGATCCACCATCGCCATATGTATACTGTCACTCGCTTTTCCCCTGTCCGCTGCTGCCGGTACCGGTGAGGAGGACAGTAAAGCTGATCAGGGCAGTATCACCATACATTACACATATCAGAATGATAAGCAACCCCTGAACGGCGCATTATTCTGCGTGATCCGGACAGCTGTCCAGTCTGATGCCGGTAATAAATCGTACAGCCTGACAGAACCTTTCAGGGAAATGGACATCTCCGATCAAAGCAGGATCTCGGATGGATCTTCCGCAGCTGCTGAGGAATTTTATCGATTTTCCGTGAAGAACAGACTGGAACCTGACGCTGCAAAATACACCGATGCTGACGGCAGCGTATATTTTTCCAGCCTGAATCAGGGTATGTATCTGGTCTATCAGTCAGGAAGCCGCAGTGGATCTGCCGCGGCTGACTACGAGCTTTCTGCACCGTTCATGGTCAGTATTCCCCTGCAGATCGATGAGAACAGTGCGTCGGTATCTGATATTATCGCAAGTCCAAAGACAGTGAAAAAAGCATCGACATCGACCTCATCGGATGACGAAAAAACGACATCCGGGGAGACAAAACAGCAGGAGGAAGATCAGTCGCTGGAAGGAGATCAATCCGAAGATCCTTCCGGGGAAAAGGACAGTAAAAATAATGACGATGGCCTCAAAGGTGATCCTGATGGCGACAGCCAGAAAGGCGATCCGGATGATGGGGACTCCGGAAAACAGGATGATGATCCGAAGAATCCGGAAAGCCAGAATCCATCGACTTCATCCGGCAGCAATGATCAGGATCCCTCTTCCATAGGCTACACACCGTCAGGTTCAGATAACGGAAATAATCAGACGGGTAATCAGGGAAATACGGGCGGAACTTCGACAGGTTCCGGTCATTCATCGAACGGTTCCAGTACAGGTACAGGAAATGTAGAAACGGGCGATCATTCACCTGTTGCCCTTTATAGCTCTGTCGCTGTGACAGCATTTGCCCTGCTGATTGCGCTGTTTGCTCTCAAGCGAAGAAGAGATAAGCAGCTGTCTCAACGAAAACAGGGAGGACAATCTGTCTGTTCACGCCCGAGGGAGAGGAGATGAAGGATATGAAAACTAAGGATCTGAAAAAGAGACTCAGAAAAGCAGCGCTGGCATGTATATCTGCCATGACCCTTTTTTCATCCATACTTCCGGGGACGGTACCCTTCAGTCCTGTACCGGTCAGTGCAGCAGAGAGAATCTCTGTCCACAGCACGGGTGTCAGCGGCGCCTACGAAGAAATGATTCAGTATAAAGACGCTGATGCCGGTCATATTGTCTACCAGATTGATGCTGATCGATTTAATCTGAAAAATGCGGATCTGTCTTCGTTTACTTCTTCCAATGATAATTTCAAAATGGGAACCAGTCCGCTGATCTGGAATCTTGATCAGATGCAGACATCCCCATCGATTCCGAAAGGAAGAGCCATTTACTATGCCGGTGAAATGCCTGTGGCCTTCATTGATAATGATAACGGAGGCATATACCGCAGCACGACCATTCATCCCACCGGAAACTGTTCGATCAGATGGCGAAATATTGTCCGCGGATCCGACGGACAGATGTATGATCTGAAAATGACGGTCGGTATTGATGATCTGATCATGTATGACTGGGTCTGGTATTACAAAGTTTACAATAAAGACACTTTCTTTTTCCGGAGAGAAGAGTACATCGATGAGATACAGAGACTGAATGCCAATGTGACCGATGATAAGCTGTTATCGTTTCCTGAATGGTTTCCTGATTACAGGGACGTCTACATACCCGACTACTGGCACACGGAATACTGGCCGAAGCGGACAACCATCGTCTACGACTGGCCTCTGCAAAGCGACAGCAGTATGAAAACACGATCCATGGTGACATCCCCCGTCGCAGGATTCGGCATGCATGCCAATTTTACGTTTCAGGTTCTCTGCCACGGCAGTGATACGGCCGCGCCGGAGGGAAAAGTACTGTATGGCATCAGCGATCTGGATGCATGGAGCTATGGCAGAGTAAAGGGCGGACAGAATGCCTATGCCTATTATGCTGAGGGAGTCAATCTGAATGCCGGCATACAGAATACCTACGTCAATGCGGGAAATGGTCTTGCCATCTACAACGATAACAAAACATACTGCCGCAATAATGTGACCGGCGACGCCACCCACGAAGGGTGGAACACAGGCCTGACATTTCTCGGTAATTCCACCGGGTTTTCCTTCAGTTCTTCGGACTCCCTGCATGCCTCATCACTGTTTGATCTTCCCAAAGATAACCAGTACAGCATCACTGCATCGGCTTCCGGCATGGGGACGATCTCTCCGGAAGGGACGAATGCATATGCCGAGAATGATTTCACAAGCTATCATATCGAGGCTGATACGGACTGCATCATTGAGCGCATAGCAGTTGACGGCAAAACGATCTACCGGTGGGACAAAAATCTTACATACGCAGATGCAGATAACCGGCTGGTAATTCTGAATTACGGATCAGCAGGACATGCCTCGGCAGCCAATTTCCTTTTTGGCCGAATTATGACGGATCATAAAATACAGGTGTCTTTCAGAGATGAAGTTAAGGAACAAACCTGGTCTGTTACGAGTTCCTGTTCACCGGCAGGCGGAGGCACGATCGACAGCTCCATAAATGCGATTAAACAGGGAGAGTCGTGTACCATCCACTATCAGCCCTCCGGCGGATGGTATATCGATCAGATTACAGCAGATGGCACAACGGTTGACGCGGACAGAAATCCCCTTTCCTACACCTTCACAGACATCAGAGAGAATCATACGCTGGATGTACATTATGTCAATGACACCGTTATGACACTGCATCAGAAAGTGTCAGACGCAACCAGTGGCGCATCCGATATCCATGGCACGACAGTCCAACCAGGCGCTGAACTGAAATACACAGCTTCCTATAAAAATAATACGAATCGTACAGCAGCTGCAGTGATCTCAGCACCGGTGCCTGCACAGACCAGTCTCATATCTATTGGCAACAGCGGCTCATCTGATAACGGCACCATCCGGTGGAACGTCGACAAAATCAGTCCCGGTGCCGCCGGAGAAGTCAGTTTTACCGTCCGCGTAAAGGATGACGCAGCATCATCCGGCATAGAGACAAAATCAAAGGCAGAAGTGACCATTGCCGGGTCAGATATTTTTCTCGTGACATCAAACACCGTAAGCAATCACACGCCTGCATGTTCCCTGACCATCTCAGAAGCTGCCGGAGATGACAGCGGTAAGACAGTGGAGGCGCTTGGGCAGACCATGAATTACCGGATCTCTGTTCGCAATACAACAGATACTTCCGAAACCTTCACCATCCGTGACAGAATTCCAGAAGGCTCTGTCTATGTCGACTCTGACGGCACATACGCCAACGGTGAAGTCGTGTGGACCTTAACCCTCGCGCCGGGAGAGGAACGGGAGATTTCTCTGTCCCTCAAAGCTGAAAATCCGGGCCGATACAGCCATACATTCCGTATTTTCTGTGACAATAACCCTGTAGATTCCGTCACGTTGACAAATGATGTCTATGCTTTTCATGTGGACTGCAGCTTATCTGACAGCAGCTCATCTGACAGCAGTCGAAAGCTGGCCGGTGTCGGTTTTCTTCTGAGGGACAGTAAAGGCCGGTATTACCGCATGGATAAAAATGGAACTGTATCATGGGGAGAAGAAAGTCTCGCTGCAGAGCAGTTTTCCGATGAAAAGGGGAATGTCACGTTCTCCGGTATGTCGCCCGGCACCTATATGCTTGTTGAAAAAACAACGCCTTCCGGATATACCCCTGTGAATCAGGAGATAACGGTGAGCGTAGAAGAGGGCAGCTATGAACAGACTGTCCGGATGCCTCATAAAAGCGTCATTCAGCTGCCGTCAGCAGGAGGCCCCGGCATACTTCTGATCCTCATCATTGCCGCTGCGCTGACGGTGGCAGGCGTGATCATCGACAGAAAAAGAAAAAGGCAATGACTGAAGTGTAACGATGAACCCACCTGCAACAGGACTTGCATTTCTGATTCATGACTGTTATTGTATTGTTGCAATTATTTAACAGTCTGGAAAGGAAATGAAATATATGCTTCTTAAAAAATTAACACCTATCGTTATTTCCACACTGACTGTCGTTACATTTGCCGGCAGCCAGCCAGTATTTGCAGATGAATCGCAGACAGATGGTTCTGGTGGCATCCAGGTCATTACAGATTTTGACACTTCCGATTTCGTGACACTGACATATGACATCAGCAAGAAGCCTTCCGAGGAGAGTATTCAGAAGGCTCTGCCGACTGAGATAACGGTATATCTGAACGGCTCTGATCAGCCTTCTGAAATCCCGGTTACATGGAAGGACCAGACAGGTACCTATGAGACGTCATATAATGACAGTTATGGATTTGAACCGGTCTGGGATGAGAGCAAATATACGCTGGAAGCCGGAGATGAGATGCCCGTTGCATGGGTTAAACTGACATCGGTCAGCGCAGATACTTCGAATCAGACAGCAACTCAGGATAGTGGCGACAGTAATACGGATCAGGCATCCACTCAGGATAACACGGCAGCCGCGACAGATCAGGCGACGGATCAGAGCAGTACCGGCGCATCCGATCAGACATCTGTACAAAATGGCAGTGATAATACTTCCGAACAGGAAGCGGCGCAGAGCAGCAGTGCAGATGAAGCAGATTCCTACATTCTTCTCGGCGATGAAGACCCTGAAGCTAACCGTGATCAGATCTTTCAGTATCTCACAGGCACGATGGGACTTAACAGCGCTGCCGCCTGTGGCGTTATGGCCAACATTGAGAGAGAATCCGGATTCAGAGCGGATATCGGGCATATGGAGACGGATGGCCTTATGAGCTTTGGCATCTGTCAGTGGCATGGAACCCGTTTTGATAATCTGCAATCCTTTGCAAGCGAGAGAGGCGAAGATTATACATCGCTTTCCACGCAGCTGGATTACCTGTACAATGAGCTGAAAACTTCTTACGGCCGCGTTCTGAACAATATCAAAAGTGTTTCAAACAATGCAGCCGGCGCTTCCTCGGCAGCAACGACATGGTGTCTGTATTATGAAGTTCCTGCTAACAAGGTTGCAGAGTCAGAGACACGCGCCAGCCGCGCCGTGGATTATTTCTGGCCCATGTACGGTACAGGCAGTGCTGCATCACATTTTTCCGATGTTTCTTCGGAATCCTATTATATCGATGCCGTGAACTGGGCTTCTGACAAGGGGATTACTTCAGGTACCGGAGACAATATTTTTTCACCGGACAGGAGATGTACACGTGCTGAGATCATCACATTTCTATGGCGTCTGGCCGGATCCCCGCAGGATTCTTCAGGTACAGGCTTTGCAGACGTTGATCCTTCCGCGTATTACAGTCAGGCAGTTTCATGGGCGCTTGCGAAAGGAATAACGGATGGAACAGATGGTACACATTTTTCTCCGAATATGACCTGTACGCGGGCCATGATCGTTGAATTCCTTTATAAATATGCCGGTGCTTCGGCTTCCCAGTACAATATTTTCTGGGACGTCGAAACCGATGCCTATTACGCAAGGGCCTGTACCTGGGCAAATTACAATGGCATTACAGGTGGTACGGGTCTGGACAGCGAAGGCCACACATTATTCAGCCCGGATAACGAATGCACCCGCGCACAGGCTGTGGCATTCCTGTACAGATATTCTCTGATGTCCTGAAGATCCTACCTGAATGTTCTGACTACCGATTTATGAGAAATCATCAGAATATTTTGCGAAAACAGGGCCGTGTGATTAATATCGCGCGGCCTTAATTTATTGATGTTTTTACCTTTATCAGTCTTTATCGGTGTTTGATATTCGGTGTTTGATATGACCGTCATGGTAGCTGTCGTTTATGAAGAGCAGATCTGTAAAAAGCTGTAAAAAGCATATAGTATGATAAAATGCGCCATATGAATTGCGCTTTAAAATAATAATTTTATAGCGCAATTGTTGTTTTTTTCAAGGACGGTGATATACTTGATTTATCGCTATAGCGTTTTACGGCGCCAGTTAATAATTGCAGACTCATGTTATCCGATAATTGCTTTCATCCTCTGATAACAGTTTCTACATATGAACGAAACTCTTGAATGAAGCTCTGTGCTTATTCCTGCCATAATGATCAATTCAGCGCATGCCACTGACTGCAACCACGATTAATGGATTTCATTTTCAGGCAGTAATTTTTTTGAAACTCAGACTTTGTGTAAAGGAATAAAATAATGGCCGAACTCAAATACTACCAGCAACAGGATATTCTCAATATGGAACGCATTCAGGAACTCATCAAAGACATGCCTTCCTACATGCGCAGCTACGTCAGCTATATGAGCACCGGATCGACATCCAAACGGACGATTCTCAATTATGTATATGATATCCGCGGATTTCTCCGTTATGTGGCGGACAGCCATAAAATCGAAATTTCTGATGTCACGCCGGAGATGCTCGAGCAGCTGAACCATTTTGATTTTGACGAATACTTCCTGTATATCGATTCCTATAAGGAACAGAATGAGAACAACCGGACGATCCGCAGGACGAATACCGAGGCCGGAAAAGCCCGCAAACTCTCCTCTCTCAGATCGTTATATAATTATCAATTAGAATACGGTTTTATTAAGACAAATCCCATTGCCTCCTACAAGCTTCGCCTGAAGCGTCAGAAGCCCCATATAACGGCCATGAATGTGTCAGAGGTCAATGATGTGATGAACGGCGTGGAGACCGGAGACGCGCTCACAGGGCGTAAGAAGAAGTTTGCCGAGCGTACGCGATATCGCGACACCGCTCTTCTCTCTCTGATGCTGAATACCGGCATCCGTGTGTCTGAATGCGTCGGCATCGATCTGGATGACATCGACTGGAAAAATAAACGACTTCTCGTCCACCGCAAAGGCGGCGGCAATGATCCGGATGTTTTTCTCAACGATGACGCTATACAGGCGCTTCAGGATTATATCCGCCTCGAGCGGAAGCCTGCGGATCCTGACGAAAAAGCTTTATTCATTTCACGCAACGGGACCCGCATGTCCGTCTGCTCTGTCGACCGTCTGGTGAAGAAATACACGGAAAACACGGTTCCCAGTAAGAAAATAACGCCGCACAAGCTCCGCAGCACCTTCGGCACCAATCTTTACCAGGCAACCGGCGATATTCATCTGACGTCCAAGGCGCTCAACCATTCCAGCATCGAAGTCACCGCATCACATTACGCTGATGTCAACATTCGTCAGCGGAAAGAAGCTGTGGAAATTATTGAACAACGATATCATGAAGAGGACGGGGACA
>ONKP01000031.1 GCA_900318405.1 uncultured Eubacteriales bacterium
GATGCTGTCTGAGATGCTCTCGGATGTGCTGACAGAAGCACTCGCTGAATTGCTGGAGCTTGCTGAAGTGCTCGCTGATTCGCTCTCAAATGTACTTGACGAAGCGCTCTCCGAAGCACTTGTTGAGCTGCTGACGCTCGCTGATTCACTGGTCGAAGCGCTCTCCGAAGCACTTGTTGACGCGCTCGTCGAAGCACTTGTTGAGCTGCTGACGCTCGCTGATTCACTGGTCGAAGCACTCGTTGAGCTGCTGATGCTCGCTGATCTGGATTCCGATGCACTTGTCGAGGCGCTCGCTGACTCACTGCTACTCTGCGATCTGGACTCCGATGCGCTCTTCGAGGTGCTCTCAGAGATGCTGTTGCTCTCCGATCTGGACGTTGACGCACTCTTCGAGGTGCTCTCAGAGATGCTGTTGCTCTCCGATCTGGACGTTGACGCACTCTTCGAGGTGCTCTCAGATTTACTTTCACTGTCTTCCTGGCTCAGAGAATCCATCTCGCTCTGACTCTCCGAAATGCTTGCACTCTCAGATATGGATTCACTCTCCGATGTGCTCGCACTCTCCGACTTTGATGCACTGTCGGAAAAGCTTTCTGATCTTGATTTACTGTCAGATTCTGATGTTTTCAGGCTGTCGGACACGGAATTGCTGAAATCGTCCGAACTGCTTTCCGATGCCGAGCGGCTTAAACTGTCAGATTGCGACAGCGATTCCGATTCAGATTTCAGCGTGCTGGCCGATTCAGAGACAGAGGTCACATCGCTCCTCTCTTTATGGTAATTGTCAACACCTTTTTCAAAATCCTTTATGGTGAAATACACATAACCCTTGTCAGCGAAATTGCCATCTTTCGTTTCGCCATGGTAATTCTGATATTCATGCTTCACATCGCTGGTATCTGTCGTAAATCCTGCCAGATTGCCATTTTTATCATAAACAGGTGTTTTCTTCACCACCATGATGCCGCTGATATTATTCGCTCTGGAATAGGCATTTTTGTCTCCCCTGATCTCATGGCCTTTATTATCCATCAGGGCATTTCCATCACGATCAATCGTGATGTAATCAAAATACGCCTCCTGTTTATTGCCGATGCTGTCTGTGTAAGTAACCTTTACATTGTTCCCGTTGTTCTTATTCTGCTCCCATGTGCTGGTATCAATATTTTTTACCTGGCTCTCCTGATAAAAACGATACTGCACCAGAAGATTGGCAAGATTATTCCCGGCAGTCCAGTAATCCCCCCTGACAATGTCATTGGCGTCAACATATTTCTGCTGCACGGTATCCAGTGTTCTCGATGCTGCTTCAATATCTCTGATCAGCTTTTCCAGATACGGATCCTCTTTTCCTGCTTTAGCAAACGAGGTTGAAGCCGACTCATAAAAAGAATTGGCCGTGGATAATTCCGTGGAAAGGCTCTCATTCATGCTCTTTCCCGCCGACTCATTGAGTGCATATTCCGATGCTGCAAGAGATGCGGACGCACTTGCAGATTCATACGCCGATTCAGCGGACATGGAGGCTGATGCCAGAGAAAGCGATTCTTCCTGATACGAGGTTGAGGCCGATGCAGACAGCGAATCACGGCTGCTGTTTCTTGTACTGTACAGATCATCTTCCACGGAAGATGCCGATGCTGACGCGGAGGCCTGCCCGGATGCAAGCTTTGAAGCAGACGCAGACGCTGCTGTCGAAGCATCCGCCAGCTGAGAATCCGCTGTTGAAACCGAGTCTGCCGCAGAATCCGATGCTGATCCGATCTGCGAGTCTTCTTCCGAAGCAGACCTTGCTGCTGCCGTCGAATCCTCCGAAAGCTGAGAATCCTGCAGCGAAGCCGATCCGGATGCTGATGCCGACATCTGCTCCAGTTCACTGACCATGTCGTTGCCTGAATCAGACATCGACGTAGACATGGTCTCCGCAAGGACCGGATTTCCATTTGCATACAAAGCGGTTCCACCCAGAACAGCTCCTGTCGCAGCCGCACTTCTCAGCAATGCATTTTTTCTTCTTTTAACAGATTTTGTCTTGTTTTTCTTCTTCATATCAATACCTCACTGATAGCCATTGAAAAAACGTTGACCGACTGCTTTTTCTGACGTCTTCATTGTTGCCATCTGGCAAAATATAAATGTTATCAAATATATATAATTTTAGTCTCTATTTTTGTGCATATTCTACCATGTTTTTTATTCTTTGCAATCGGTTGCTCCGTGAAAAAGCTGTGAATTTTATGCGAAATGTCAAATTTCAGAATGATTATTTGTATGATTGATATATTTGTCATTTTGCCGGTATATTAATTCATCTGTGTCTGAACTGCAGCTCAGTATGTTAACCTGATATTTGTGTGTGGTTGACAAACATATTTCGTCCGTGTAAGATACAACCCGTCGGCTTACCGCTGCATATCCAGGACGCATGAGGCCGGCTCACCTGATTATCGAAGGAGTTGGATTTCTATGATAGATACAGAAAAACTGGCAGAGGAGATTATCAACGGAAGACGTCTCGGCAGAGCGGATCTGCCACTGATTCAGCAGCTGATCACCGCTGACCTCGATACTCTGAATGCGGGCGCAGACAGGATCCGCAGAGAAAAAATCGGCGACAAGGTAGATCTGTGCACCATCATCAGCGGAAAGAGCGGCCGGTGCCGGGAGAACTGTAAATTCTGCGCACAGTCAGCGCATTATCATACAAGCTGTGAGGAATACGATTTTCTCGACGAGGACACCATTGTAAACGAAGCCCGTTCCAATGAGTCAGAGGGTGTCGATCGTTTTTCCATCGTGGATTCAGGCCACGGACCGACGCCGCAAGATTTCGAGAAGATCATTCATGCCTTTGAGCGCATGCATAGGGAACTGAAGATTGAGCTCTGCTGCTCACTGGGATTTCTCACCGAAGAGCAGTTCCGCCGTCTGCATGAAGCCGGTGTCACGAGCGTCCACTGCAACATTGAAACCTCCCGTCGATTTTTCCCACAAATCTGCACAACACATACCTTCGACGAAAAAATTGCGAATATACGCCGCGCACAGGCTGAGGGACTCTGCGTCTGCTCCGGCGGCATTATCGGCATGGGTGAGAACTGGGACGACAGGATCGATATGGCGCTGACGCTTTCCGAACTCGGCATCGAATCCATCCCAATCAACAGTCTGATGCCGATTCCGGGTACCCCGCTTCAGGATCTGCCCCGTCTCACAGAGGATGACATTCTCCGGACGATCTCGATCTTCCGCTATATCAATCCGGATGCCAATATCCGTCTCGCCGGCGGGCGTGCCCTGATGAAAGATAACGGCGTCAGAACTTTTTCGGCAGGCGCAAGTGCTTCCATCACCGGAAACATGCTGACGACTTCAGGCTCCACGATCGCCAGTGACAGACATATGCTGACCGGCCTCGGCCGTGATGTTACCCCTGACTGGCAGCTGCCCGAGACAGAGCGGGCTGACTACACCTATCGGTACGATGTCATCCACAGAGCCGAAGCCGGAGCATGAAACATGCAGTTTATCATCATAGTGGTCGCATATGCTTCTGCCTGAAGAGATATGTCAATAACGAAAAAAAGCAGCCAACTACAGATAAAGGAGGAGAAAGTTTATGGCAGATCAGAATACTTTTACCAAACAGGCAAAGGAAACCGAAGGTTCACAGTCTGTTGTCGGACAAAATGTCGGCCGCACAGCCAGCGACCGCCGCATAAAATTCATGGTGACGGCAGCGATCATGACTGCTGTTCTGTGTGTGCTCGGCCCGTTATCTCTTCCCATCGGTCCGGTTCCGATTTCCCTGACGAATCTGGTGATCTACCTGATGCTCTACATTCTCGACTGGAAACGCGGCACGGCTGCCTATCTGCTCTATCTCCTGATCGGTCTTGTCGGCCTTCCGGTCTTCAGCGGTTTTACCGGCGGCGCAGCAAAGCTGGTCGGTCCGACCGGCGGCTACCTGATTGGTTTTATCCCGATGACCATACTGATCGGGCTCTTCGTTGACAGATTCGCGCAGAAACGTATCCTCTGCATCATTGTGATGGAGGCCGCTACATGGATTGCTTATCTGCTCGGAACTGCATGGCTGGCTGTATCAGCGCACATGACTTTTGCCGCGGCTCTGGCCGCGGGCGTCATCCCGTTTATTGCCGAAGATCTCGCGAAGATGATTCTGGCTGCACTCCTGGGACCCGTTCTCCGCAAGCGTCTGGAACGCTTCCGCCATCTCTGATAAACAGACAAAGCTTGTATGCCATTTCATGGAAATGACGCAGAGACGATGTATCGTCCCTGCGTCTTGTTTTGCTTATTGCTCTATTTTTTCACACTTTCTAATTCGGTTGAAGCCACGCCCCTTTATGGGGCGGTTTTCTTTTACCCCTGGTTCTCGATATAATGCTCAATTATCTTCTGCGAAACCTGCCCGATAGACGCCGCAAAATATCCATCTGACCACAAGGTTTGCTCTTTCCAATAGTGGTTCTTTAACATATTTCCATGATGCAGCCATGCGAGATAAGTACTATGCTGTTTGAGCGTTGATACAATATTTGTTATGCTGTCCTTCGGATTGTATTGCACAAGCATGTGAATATGATCCCTGTCGGACTGCATCCGGATAATATACCAATGATAGCGGACACATATTTCAAACAAATATTGTTTGATATCCTCATCAAACGATCCTGTCAAAAACTTCTTCCTGTATTTTGTCACAAAAATCAAATGAACCATAAGCAGATTCTTATTATGTCTGCGATGTTGGTATCTGGATTTGTTCAAAAAAATTCCTTTCTGCTATCGCAAAACACTACGTTATGTGTTATATTTAATATAGTGACATTATACCATGGAAAGGAGGACATATCTATGCCACCGCTGAAAAAAGAAGAACTTTGTCAAACAATGAAGCTTCATATCCATCCTTGCGACAACGATATCGCCCTCCTCAAGGATCTGACAGAACATTATCGTCTGGCATGCAACGACATTTCGCAGTATGTCTTTGATCATGGTTGCATGCTGAATTCTGTCGAACTGCAGAAAGTTTTGTACGAGCACATTCGTAAAGCGTTTAGGTTGAAATCTCAGTTTGCCATTTCTTCGATCAAGACTGTAACAGCAAGATACAAGACAATCGAGACCGTTTATGCAAAATCCCCTTATAAGTACCAGGATGAAAAGGGTAAATGGCAGTTTATTCCGAGAGATCTCTCCTGGCTGTGGAAACCGGTTCTGTTCAGCCGGCCACAGGCGGACTTTGTCAGAAACCGTGATTACAGTTTTGTAAATGGGGCATCGGGTGAAAAACTGCTTTCCCTGAATACTCTTGGCAAACGCATCAAGGTTTCCTTTGATGTGCCGGAATGCTTTCATGAGTATTTTGACGGTACCTGGAGGTTTGGCGGAGGAAAGATTGTCAATCTTCTGGGCGAATGGTACTTCCATATCTCAATGACCCGTGCAGCTGATCATCAGTTTGATCTTACAAACACCTCCCATGTCGTCGGCATCGACAGGGGTCTCCGCTTCCTCGCTGTTGCGTATGACGAGAAGGGGAAAACTTCATTTCATGATGGCAGGAAGATCATGAAGAAACGCGACACTTTCAATAAAGTCAGAGCCGAGCTTCAGTCGAAAGGTACAAAATCTGCGAAACGGGCACTGAAACGTATTTCCGGACGAGAGAACCGTTGGATGACTGATGTAAACCATCAGATATCAAAGGCACTCGTGCAGAAATATGGGGCAGATACCCTGTTTGTACTGGAAGATCTTACAGGCGTCAGCTTTGATGAACAAAACCTGAGTACCCGCACAAAGAAGCAGAGGAATGAACTTCGTTCCTGGGCTTTTTACCAACTGGAACAATTTCTGACGTATAAGGCGCATGCTGTAGGGGCGGAAATCATCGAAGTGGATGCGCATTATACCTCGCAGAGATGTCCAAAGTGCGGGCAGGTCCGTAAGGAAAACCGAAATCATGAAACGCATGAGTATGTATGCAGCTGCTGCGGATACCAATCAAATGATGATCGGATCGGAGCCATGAACATACAGATGTTGGGAACCATGTACGTATCCGGTGATACAAATCCCAGATTTGGGGTACGCAAAGAAAATTAAGCAACTCCCTCTTCGGGCACATCCTGGAGAAGAACGGGCCTCGTCAATGGTCCGGCGATGCAGCCGCAGTCCTCTGTACCGAGGGATGAACGCGAAAACATAGTGTGGAAGACTTACGTTAGGACCACATGAGCGAGCTGCAAACCTTTGAAACTGTATTGGGCAGGAGCCTTTAGCAAGTCCCGATCCCTTTACGGGTCGGGGTAATTGACCCTATTCACGTATAGAAGCTTCACAGGTTGAAAGTGAAATGCATACCCAAAGCCTGCCAGCATTTTGACGTTTAATACAATGAATCGCCCGGCTGTGATAATCTCTGCTGACGTGTTATCATGGTTTAAGTTTTCGGTGGTGAAAAAGGAGAACTGGCAGATGCAGATCAGCAAACAGCAGCGTGATGCTCTTCTTCGGGAAAGCAATACTCTGCTTAGGGAAATTCATGCTTTATACAGTGGTTTTGACAGGAGATTCCATCTGCGGGGCGCAGAGGTTCCGGTGACGTTCGGCTTTGATACAGATCAGCTGGGATCGTATACACAGGGAAAGGATTACAGTGAAGAGGAATTTCACTTTTCCCTTCTGTTTATCGGAAGGAGCCTCCCGCATCCGCTGTCAAAGGAAGACAGAATTGACCTGTACAAGCACGAGTATGCGCATTACATGCAGTACAACATGCCCATAGAACAAAAATATCAATGGCAGTACGGAACACATGGAAGCGCATGGAAATACTGCTGCTCTCTGATCGGCGCCGCTCCTACGCCGCTCTATCGCGCCGGCGAAGGAAGCATGGAACACGATTATGAAAAAGCGCTGAAAAAGCCTGTCAGCGATCAAACGATCCCCGTGAGAGATGTCTATCACAGGGAGATGGAATACAGAAAATCCAGAGCAAGGATCGTTCGATATAAAGTCGGCGAACAGATCAACCATCCCAGATACGGCATCGGTGAAATTGTCGATATCACGTGTCTGACAGATTCCGTACGCATATCCATACAATTTGCGGATCATATCAGGGTTATTGATCAGATGTGGCTGGTCAAACACACGCAGAAAGTAACCGGCAGCTGATCAGCCGTAATCGTAAAACTACGTGTATGTGAATCGGTGCCGGGAATGCCTTTTTCCGCCGACAAAGGACTCCGCGCTGTCGCGCGGAGTCCCATAAATCCTAAAATCACATACCGGCTGCGAAAATCACAAAGTGATAAGCAGTCGGCCTGATATATGCAGAGATGCATACTGCGCGTATACCCGTTTACTGCGGAAAATCAAGCAGTGTTTTCGCCCTGTTCATAAATGTCACGATCTGCCCTCTGGTGCAGGTAGAACCGGGTCCAAAGTGTGTATCATCGGTTCCGGAGGTAATACCGTTCTCATATGCCCAGATGACCGCATCGTTGCAATACGAACCGGCGCTCACATCCACAAACGGACTGCTTCCCGCAGGTGCCGGCTGCGATGCATATCTCCAGAGGAACGTTGCGATCTGACCTCGGGTAACCGGCGCCTCCGGTGAAAAAGTTGTCGCTGATGTTCCCTGCGTAATTCCAATATCTGAGGCCCACATGACAGGACAGAAATAATAAGCATCCAGGGATACATCATCATAATAATTACTATAGGTGTATGGATCCGGAGATCCGGCAGCACGCCAGAGGAATGTCACTGCCTGTGCACGGGTTGTTATTCCTTCAGGATCAAACCGATTTGCACCCTTCCCCTGTGTAATATCATTCTTTACCGCCCATGACACGGAGTCATAGCAATAAGAAGGATTCTTTACATCAGCAAATGCGGCATTTCTCATCGACGCCGGGTGATATACCAGATGCTTTGAGAGATCATCAATATTAATCGAATAAAAATAAATTTTATAACCGTCTTTCCATGTATACCAGATAATTTCATTTCCCCGGACAATTGGCTTGCAGTCAGAAAGGGCACCATTCATCTGATATATTCTGCCCGTCTGCTTTCCGTTTCCATCCAGAGCTGTGTAATGCACCACTCCATCTGTCGTCCACAGCAGAACAAAGCTGTTACTTCCGGTCTTTACCAGCTGCGGCGTACTTGCTGATGTATCTCCCTCGGCATAGTTCGTTATGTAAGTAGTAACAGGCTCAGTTCCAAGGTCTTTTGCCACTGTAGAAACAAAGATGTTTCTCGTCTTCAGATTTTCATAATTGCTGTCATTAAGATTAACCGAATTGCCGGCAACGATATACCGGCTGTCTGACTGTTCAAGACCGCCTACAGAAACCCCTGTGTAATTATCGCCCGTCTCACCCGGTATCGTCAGCAGATTCACATATGAAATACCCGAGTCGTCATACCACCCTGAATCATTATTGATAAATTTTCCATTGTTCATTTTTCTCACTGTTCCCGCCTCCTTCATGTGATCTGCTGCGCAGGCTTCGCAAATATACATCTGATCAGATATTCATCACCGTTTGAATGCATTCATTATCGGATGTTCATTACCGTTAGAATACATTCATTATCAGATATTCACTATCTGCCTGAACCTGCCCGTGTTCAGATATGCCTGTCTGTACGGCATGCTCTGACATTGTTTTTTACGATATCAGTATACCTGTTTTTTCATCTGTCCGCTGATTTTCTGACGAAAAAACCAATTTTTCAGACAGACTGCATAAAACCGACTCATCTCATCACATGCTTTGCAGGTGTGAAGATGAAGCTCATTACTCACGTAAAAAGCGGGCACCCGGCCCGCTCTCCAGCCATGATGTCCCGCCCCAAATATTAACGCTTTACTTCTCCTTGTATATGGTTGCGCCCTTCAGGGCTGCATTTATCGTTTTCAGCCTTCATCTGATCATGAAGTGCTGAATCCCGTCAGCATGGCATCCAGATTCTTCGCGTAGATTTTCCTGCTGGCATTGGTCTGATTCATCAGGGAGGCCTCCACCTCTGCCGTCAGGGCGCAGTGCCACTCGCCGACTGTCCGCAGCATGGAGATGTCCTCCTGTATTTTTGTCCGGTATTTCTGCAGATGATCCGGATCAGTGTCCTGTATCAGGATCGTAAAGTAGCTGCCGGTGGTCCGAAAACCCCCTTCAGCACATCTCCGATGTGATACAGCAGGGCATTGCCCGCTTCCTCACCGTAAATACGCTGAAAGGCCGTATATTCCGGCACATGGACACGGATCATCGCAAACTCGGTATTCTCCGTCCACAGTGCCTCAAGGTAGTCCTTCAGACTCTCCGAAATCCCCCGTGCATTGAGGAGATCCGTGACTGCATCCACCGAAGCAGACTGAAAACTGTCATCCAGCAGGCAGGTGAGATCCTCTGCATCGAAGAAGTTCCCCATCAGTCCGATGATTTTCCCATCCCGGTAGATCGGGATCTTGTTGGCCATTATCGTCCGCTGCTTTCCCCTGACGATGCACTTGCCCTTCGCGAAGGCAATATTTTTGCCGTAACGGAGCACATTCAGCTCGTCCTTCCGGAAGGCCTCCGGCTCGACATGCCAGTGCATATCCTCATCTGTTTTTCCAAGAATCTCTTTCAGCGAACTGAACCCGTAATATTCCAGAAAACTGTGACTGGCGCCCAGGAATCTCCGGTCCGCGTCCTTCCAGAAATACATCCCGCCCGCATACGCCTGCAGATTTTTCCAGAGCAGCGCGGGCGTAATCTCTTCGCTGTCCGGCGGAACGATTCTGCAGTGGTCGGATTCACTGTCATCTCCGCACTGCAGGATCCTGCGGAATCCCATATCAAACTCCACCGGCAGCGTGATGATCAGGTAGCGGTTGAAATCCGATTTCGGAATGGGCATGATCATGTGCAGCATCCACCGGTAATCGGTGCCCGCTGTCCGGCTCCGGAAGAAGGCCGTCAGATCCTGTCCCTTCTTCTGCTGCATTCTGTCCCTCAGTGTCTCCAGGTCAAAAAATGCATGGTAGCGCTCCTGATCCGGCGCATACACAAACTTCTCCGCATAAATTTCTGCCGCCTGATGCAGATTGACTGTTTTGCCTCCGGCCCCGACCGGCTGCGAGGAATCTATGGATTTCAGCCCGTACATCGAATCATTCTTCAGATCAAAGATGGCGATATCATTGCACAGATAATACATGTACTGGATGTACAGTGCCTTCTTCTGATCCTCCGTCATCGTGTTCAGCTGGATATAACGGACGTTCACCGCGTAAATGTAGTGCTCTTCGTAATGCGCCACGACATTTCCGGTCAGTTCCATGTAGTGGTCACCGGACGGATAGGTGACAACCTGCGGTCCCGGCAATTTCCTGAGCTGTTCATTGGCGTACTGCCGGTGAAGAGCATGGGCCGGATTGTTGTCCTCGTTGATCTCCTCCATCCATGCATCAATGTCATCGATGTTGTCACGGCGCATCACTTCACGGTATTCGTCATTGACAAAGAGCTTTTGAAGCGTAACGCCGTCGTCCTCAATGACGCAGAGCGGCTCATCCGTCTGAAAATCTATTCTTCCCAGCGCGTCATAATATTTTTTCATCCGCAGCGGCTCGAACCCGATCCGTTTCTCACGGCAATGCCGCAGGAAAGCCGTCCTGTCCATCGGTTTCCCGAAGTAAAATCCCTGAATCTTCTCACAGCCGATCTTTCTCAGGAACTCGTACTGTTCCTCTGTTTCCACGCCCTCCGCCAGCGTCTGGATGCCGATCTCCTTGGCCATGCGCACCACAGACGTGATGATCGTCCTGGCCTTGTCGGTGGAACTGGAGAGAAAACTCATATCAATCTTCAGCTCATCGAAATTCAGATCCTTCAGAGAACCCAGAGAGGAATACGCCGTGCCGAAGTCATCCATCCAGACCTGATAACCCAGCTGATGGAAAAGACTGATGTATTTGCTCAGCCGTTCCGCGTGCCTGACAAAGGCGCTCTCCGTGATCTCCATGTTGAGAAGCTCCCGCGGGATGCCATACTCTCTTGCCGTTGCCTCGATCGTTTCCACCAGCTTCGGATTCCGGAAATCCTTCCGCGACAGATTGACAGACACCGGTACGATGGGCATTCCGGCCCGCATCAGGTCCCGGCCATCACGGCAGACCTGTTCGAGCATGTACAGGTCCAGCTCACCGATCCGCCCCTCTTCCTCCAGCGCGGGAATGAACATGCCCGGCGATATCATGCCGTGTACCGGATCGTTCCATCGGCACAGTGCCTCCGCTCCGCAGAGCTTTCCGGTCACCGTACGGATTACAGGCTGGTAATACACCTGAATCCAGCCCTTATCCATTGCTTTCTGATAATTTTGAAAAATATACTGTGTCAGCTCCGCTCTGTCCAGCATCTCCTGCGTAAAAAACGCATAGGAAGAATGCATGGGCTCGTGCAGAGAATCGCAGGCGAGCTTTGCTCTGTCGATCGCTGCCGCCAGGCTGATATCCTCCTGATCCATTACACAGATGCCGGTGGCGATCGGATGAGAATTTTCCTGATTCAGTTTCACCGCCTCATCAAACATGTGGCGGATATCCTCTTCCAGATGGCCGGTCTCCGCGCACACGACAAAGCTGTCATTATTGACCCTTGATGTATTCCGGAAACCGAACTGATCCCGTATCAGCCATGCCAGTCCGCGTATCAGCGTATCGCCTGTTGCAAATCCGTGCAGCGCATAATAATCACGCATTCTGCTGAAATCGAACCAGAGGATAGCCGGGGTTTTTCCGTGCTCTTTCATCTCACGGATCCGTTCCGGAGCATCCTGAAACAGGCGTCCGATCATCGGCAGTCCTGTCAGATGGTCGAACTGATTTCTGTGCAGATCATCCTCCAGGGATATCTCCTGTAAAAATGACGCCGACAGCTGCATTTTTCTGTCCTCGTCCCTGTTCAGGACCCGGCTCTCATCCGTAAAGGTGATGTAGTCCAGCCTTATCCCGTCTTTCCATACGTGTCTTCCGGTCTCATGGATGATATGATAATCGGACTGATATCTGGTCCTGTTCCGGTACACAATATCGTACGCAGGCGCACCGGCGGCAAACTGGTATCTGCTCTCGGCAACCCTCACCGCATCGTCCGGATGCGCATCCCGGTACAGATCACTCCCCACAGCTTCCTTCGCCTGTTCTTCCGAATCATAGCCGAAGAGTTCCCTGAAGCGCTCCGAGAGCAGCACCGGGACGATCTGCCCATCTGTATACTGGTAGACGCCGACAGCACTCGGAAGCTCCTCCAGGATCTGTTTTTCTGCAGAAGAAAACTCAAACACAGCATTCCCCATCCGTATTTCTCCTTTACCCACGCACGGACTCCGCCTGATTTTCAACGTTGCAGGCATCAGGTGAACTGAACATTCAATTCAGATTATCTTTGCTCAATTTCATAATTTAGCATGAAAAAATGATGATTTAAGTATATCACGGGATAAATGTAAGTAAAATGCAGTGGATCACAAAATTAAATCCTGCTGATGTTTCGCCATTCTTACGGTGAGGGAGGGGAGAAAAGTAAATCACTAATCGATTGCTTTCGGAGAAATGATAACTTCATATGAATCCATGTTTTTCCCCATCTCGTCCAGGGCATTGTCTGCGTTAATACCCTGTGCTTCCTTTAACATTATTCCTCATCCAGATAATCACTCAATGTTAAACTCTCGCATTCCCTTATCGGTCTCCTTTTCCCTTATTTATTACTATATTTTAAGGTATGAATCAACTAATAAGGGATAGTATAGTTTTTTAATGATAAGGGATAGTATGGTTTTCAATCTGCTCTCTCAAGGGCCGCAATCGATTCGACATGAACGGTCTGGCTGAACTGCTCGCAGGGTTGCACGTTGACGATCCGGAAGCCGCCGTCGGCAAGGATCCGCAGATCCCGCGCCATCGTAGCGGGATCGCAGCTCACGTAGACCAGCCGGCCGGGCCTCATCTGGAGAATCGTCCGCAGCAAAGCGGCATCACATCCCTTTCTCGGCGGATCGACGACGACCACATCCGCGTGAACCTGCTCCTCTTCATACAGTTTCGGGACGACCTCTTCCGCTTTCCCCTCATAGAAAAATGCATTGGCTGTCCCGTTCAGTTCCGCATTCGTCCTGGCATCGCGCACGGCCTGCGGAACGACCTCGACGCCGATGACCCGTTTTGCCTTTGAGGCCAGAAAAAGCGATATGGTACCGGCACCGCAATACAGATCCATGACCGTTTCGCTGCCCGTGAGCGCTGCATCCTCCAGCACCTTCTCATACAGCTTTTCCGCCATCTCATGATTCACCTGGTAAAAAGAATTCGGCGAAATTCTGTATCTGGCAGAAATGCCATATCTCTCTGATCGCAGGATATCGGTGATGTAAGGGCGACCCCATATCGTGCCGATTTTGCCGCTCATGATTGTATTGGTCGGCTTCGTCTGCACACAGTATGTAATGCCGGTCATACCGTCGATCTTCTCCAGCGCACTGATGAGGTCTTTTGCTGCAGGAATGCCGTTTCCATTGATCACAAGGCAGACAAGGATTTCTCCTGTGGCAAACCCGCGCCGAATCAGTATATGACGGATCAGCCCCTTCCTGGTTGTTTCATCGTAGGCAGGAATGTGGTGTTTCTTCATCCATCCGAGGATAATGTGGAGAATATCTGCATTTCCTTCCGGCTCGAGCAGGCAGTCCGCGCAGGCGATCACCTGATGGGTTCTGCCCGCGTAAAAACCGGCAACCGGCTCCCCGTTTTTGTCCTCTGCCACTGGGTACATGGCTTTATTGCGATAACGGAACGCATGCTCCGGTGCCATGATGTCGGACATCATGGATGCCGCATCCGCAAAGTGCCCGATCCGTTCCAGATCATTTATGATCTTTTTCGTCTTCATGCGGAGCTGCGCCTCGTGGCTCATGGCCTGCAGCTGGCACCCGCCACACCGCCGGGCCTCCGGGCACGCTTCCGGCACGCGGTCGGCGGACGGCTCTGTCACACGCATCAGACGGCCAAAGGCATAATTTTTCTTCAATTTGACAATCCGTACGTCAGCCAGATCACCCGGCACGGTATCCTTCACAAACACCGTGAAGCCGTCATCAGGGCCGCCGCATACATGGCCGATGCCTTCTCCGTCCTGTCCGATATCTGCAATTCGTACGGAAACCAGCTGATTTTTCTCCATATCCATCTCCGTTTATATTTGTGATCAAATGTGACTCTCCACATCGTAAAATGGGCAGCCGTCTTCCGGCGGCCGCCCATTTCTGGATGCATGGTATTGTTTTTATACTGCTCAACAGCTGTTACTTCAATGACGACAAATCTCCGGTCTTGCGGATATTGGAGTCGAAGATCCGGTTGAAGCCGAGCCATTCATCGTCCGGCCGCTGCGAATTCGCCTTGAACAGCTCCGTGACGGACTCCAGGCGCGCATCCGCGTTATCCGCGAAGTTCAGCGCCATCGCCTCCGCCAGCGCCGGCTTCTTCGGAGAGCCGAATTCATACTCGCCGTGGTGTGCAAGGATACAGTGCTTCAGATCCGACTCAAGCTGTGCCGGAAATCCCGGAATGTCCTTCGCCGCGTCATGGATCATCTCGGCACCGATCATGATATGACCGAGCAGCTGACCGTCATCCGTATAGTCATTCTTCGGAAATGCCGAGAGCTCTTGCGTCTTGCCGATGTCATGGCACATGGCCGCCGTGAGCAGCAGATCCTTATTCAGGACCGGATACTGCCGACAGAAGAAATTGCAGATGCTCGTCACATAGACGGTGTGCTGCAAAAGCCCGCCGACAAAAGCGTGATGGATCGTCTTTGCCGCTGAGGACGACCTGAATTTTTTCACAAAATCCGTGTCCTCCACGAAAAAATGCTGCAAAAGCGCATGCAGATAGGGATTCTCCACTCTCTCGATGAACTTCAGCAGAGCATTGTACATCTCATCGATATTGAAAGGACTCTGCGGCAGATAGTCCGCTGTATTATATTCATCTTCTCGTGCCTTGCGAACCCTTGTGAGGGAGATTTGCAGGGCGCCGTTATAGCGTGATACACTTCCGACCACATCGATGTAGTCCAGCGCGTCGAAGTCATCGATGGCGGCTGAATCCGGTTCCCAGATCTTTCCGTCAATGACACCTGTCTTGTCCATCAGGACGACATTGTTATATTCCTTGCCGTTCTTCGCTGTTGCTGCCGTCTTCGACTTGACGAGGTAGATGCCGCTGACCTTCATTCCCTCGTTCATTTCCTGAATATATAGCATTTGTTTACCTCAACTTGTTAATTTTCACAATCTGCCTGATTTACAGCGGGTCACCTTGCGCCGACGCTTGCGCTGAAGGATACCTCTGCATAGCCGTCAGCACCTTTGCGCATGGCGGTGATCGTGATCACATCGCCGGGTTTGAGTGTGTAGAGCAGATTGTGATAATCGGTGAATGACGTTATTTTTCTTCCTGAAATTTCGGTGATGACATCATATGTCTTGAGACCGGACAGCATGGCAGGTGAATCACCGACTACATTCGTCACCAGTACGCCCACCGGCATTCCCGTCTTCTGTGATACGTTTTCCGATACCTCCTGTCCTGTAATACCGAGGTATGGGATCGTATCATTGTTCGAGAGCGCCTCAATGAGGGACTTGATACCGGAAATGGCAAGCGCCGTCACATTTTCCCCATCATCAGGGTTGAGACTCTGGTCAATAATGCCGATGATTTTTCCATCCATATTGACGAGCACACCGCTGCCGCTCACGGCACCCTTGATATCCGTCGCAAGCAGTTTGTAGACATTATCCGTCAGATAGGCACTGCTGCTGACCGATGTCACAGCACCGAATTCAACGGAATCACTATACCCCGACGGACTGCCGAGCGCAAGTACCGGCTCCCCCGTTTTTACAGAATATGAGTTCCCCAGCGGCGCTGTCTGAACAGAAGCCATGGTCGATGCATTGATCTGATCCAGTGGTATGCAGAGCACGCATAATCCCGTATCGGTGTCTGCCTTGCGCAGCTGTGCCTCTATGATCGAACCGTCCGGGAACTGAACCTGCACAGATTCTGTGTCAGAAATGATGCGGTATTCTGTGAGAATGTACATCTGTGTACTGTTCTCGGCAATGATCAGCCCTGACGCTTCACGCTCCGTCAGATAGCCCTGGTCAAAATAATCCATCTCACTGGTGATGCCCGTCACCTTCACCAGGGAAGATGACAACTCATCCGCCAGGTCTGCCATCTGGCCGTAAAGCTGACCGTACTGCTCCAGCGTCAGCGCATCCCCGGCATCACTGTTTTCATCACCGTCTGAGGTTCCGGAAGTGGACGGGGTATTTTCTGCTGTCTCATCCGATGACCCTGTATCCGATGTGATATCGATCATCCCGCTGCTGTCCGCCGTCACGGCATTTGCCGGCGAAGACGATGCAGCATTTCCATTGCCGTTCTTCGAGCCAGTGCCGGATTCACAGTCCACGGAAGCAGACAGATCAGCTGATCCGCTGCCGGATGAGGAACTGACAGCAGCCGTCACGGCTTCGGATGACGACGATACAGCAACCGCTTCCTTCTGATACGAAGGATCCATATCCTGGGAGATCGTGATCGTCCCGCCGATCTTATGTGACGCATAGGCCTGCTTGAGTTCAGGCACCATGCGGACGAGAACAGCCGCTGCAATCACACCGATCAGAACGCCCGCCACAACAATCCAGATAAACCGGCAGACGGTCTTTTTCCAGTCAACCGGTTTCCGGCGGATCTCCTGATCCATAAAGCGATATTCAGAATCCCGAAGCTTCCTGCTTTCCTTCTGTTTTTCGCTGTTCTCTTCGTTATTTTTATTCTCAGTATTCTCTGAATCCATCATAGCTGTTGTAAATGAGGCAGTGAAAGCCTCCGACAGGATAAGGAAACTGTATAACATACATGAACGAGTTCAATATATCATCCGTTTATGAACATTCTATGAATGCCAAGTAACAACTCCGGACAGGGTGTTCAGAAATACAGATGCTTCCAACCCGCAACCATCTGCATTCTGAAGTGTGTACCAATCCGCTCTTTCATAAGAAGGAAAATTAAGGTAGAATAAGAGGCATGAATGAAAAAGCTTTAAAAACACTGGAATATCAAAAAATCATACAGATGCTCACCGAAAGAGCCACCTCACCTGCCGGCCGGGCGAAATGCGCAGCACTGAAGCCCTCAGACCGGCTCGATATCATCCGGCGGATGCAGAAGGAGACGACGGACGCGGCAGGCCGTGTCACGAGATCCGGCAGCATCTCTTTTGGTGATGCCCGGCTGATGGGTCCCTCCTTCAAGCGGCTGGAAGTCGGCGGCACACTGTCGCAGGCTGAACTTCTGTCTATCGCTGATCTTCTCGACAACTGCGCCCGCGTTAAATCCTGGGGCGCGAAGGACGAAAACGCGGAACCGGATGCCATCGATCCCTATCTGGAACTCCTTGACCCGCTCCCCGTTCTGTCGGCAGAAATCCGCCGCTGCATCCTCTCGGAGGATGAGATCAGCGACAGCGCGAGTCCTAAACTCAGGCAGATCCGTCAGGAGATCCATGCCTCTGACGGCAGAATTCACAGCCAGCTGAATTCGATCATCAACGGTTCTCTCCGGACTTATCTGATGGAGCCTGTTGTCACCATGCGTGACGGCCGCTACTGTCTTCCCGTCCGGGCAGAGTACAAAAATTCATTCCCGGGCATGGTCCATGATCAGTCCTCCACGGGCGCGACACTTTTTATCGAGCCGATGTCCGTTGTGAAGCTGAACAACGAAGTCAGGGAGCTTTTTGCGCAGGAAAAGCAGGAAATCGCACGGATCCTTGCCGAACTTTCGGCAAAAGCAGCCGCTCATACGGAATTCCTGATCTACGACCTGGAAAACATGGCAGAGCTTGATTTTATCTGTGCCAGGGCTCTGCTCTCCCTCGATATGAAAGCCTCCGAACCGGCATTCAACACCTCCGGTCAGGTTGATCTGCGTCAGGCACGTCATCCGCTGATCGATGCCGGAAAAGTTGTGCCGATCGATGTGCGCCTCGGAGACACCTTCGATCTGCTTGTGATCACGGGTCCCAACACGGGCGGTAAAACCGTCACGCTGAAAACGGTCGGCCTGCTGACGCTGATGGGCGAATCGGGACTGCATATTCCCGCCGCCGAACACTCGCGCCTCGCGCTTTTCCGTGAAGTCTATGCCGATATCGGCGATGAACAGAGCATTGAGCAGTCGCTGTCGACATTTTCCTCACACATGACCAACGTAGTATCCTTCCTCGGAAAGGCTGACCGGGATTCCCTCGTGCTCTTCGATGAGCTCGGTGCCGGCACCGACCCGACAGAGGGTGCTGTTCTCGCGATATCGATTCTCTCATGGCTCCACGAGAGGCAGATCCGGACGATCGCGACCACACACTACAGCGAACTCAAGATTTTTGCGCTCTCCACGGAGGGCGTGGAGAATGCCAGCTGCGAATTTGACGTGAAAACGCTCCGTCCGACGTACCGGCTCCTGATCGGCGTTCCCGGAAAAAGCAATGCTTTTGCGATCTCCAAAAGGCTCGGCCTGTCACAGGCGATCATCGACGACGCCGCCGAGCGAATCGGTGAACAGGACAAGTCGTTTGAGGACGTCCTCGCCACCCTCGAGCAGAACCGCATCGACCTTGAGCGCCGCCAGCAGGCGATCGAACGCCAGGCAGAGCAGCTTGACCGCCGTGAGAAACAGCTGCACGAGAAAGAACGCGAGCTCGAAAACCGCAAAGATGCCGTTCTGGAAAAAGCCAACGTGCAGGCGCACGCCATACTGCAGGAGGCCAAGGATTACGCGGATCAGACCATGAAGGATTTCCGCCGCTTCGGTAAAGCCGGCGTCAACGCTGACGAGATGGAGCGCAAGCGCACGGCTCTCCGGCAGCAGATGTCAAAGACCGAGAAGAAAATGGAGATCCGGCCGAAGGAACAGCGTCACAAAGAGCTGCAGGCAAAGGATCTTCACAAGGGCGATACCGTAAAGATCCTGAGTCTGAATCTCACGGGAACGGTCAGCACGCTTCCGGACAACCGCGGTTACCTGTATGTGCAGACCGGTATCATCCGCACAAAAGTCAGCATCCGCGACCTGGAACTTGTGGATGAGGATGCCGTGGCATCCAAAGGATCCAAAGCAAAACACAATGCCACAGGCTCAGGTACCGTTCGCATGAGCAAGGCCCTGTACGTGTCTCCGGAGATCAATCTGCTCGGCAAGACCGTCGATGAAGCCACCGCGGAGCTGGATAAATATCTGGACGATGCGCGTCTGGCGCACCTGGAGACAGTCCGTGTCATCCACGGCAAGGGAACGGGTGCCCTGCGAAAGGGCATTCATGATTACCTGCGCAGGCAGCACAACGTGAAGGATTTTCATCTGGCGGAGTACGGAGAAGGCGATGCCGGTGTGACGATCGTGAAACTGCGTTAAGCCGGGAGGGAGAACACAGCCATGGCTGAAAAGGAAAAAATACTGATCGTCGACGACGATGAAAATATTGCAGAGCTGATCTCGCTCTATCTCACCCGGGAATGCTTCGAGTGCAGGATCGCGAATGACGGCGAGACAGCCCTGAAGGACGCAAAGAGCTTCCAGCCCGATCTGATCCTCCTGGATCTGATGCTTCCGGGCATGGACGGCTATGAGGTCTGCCGTGAAATTCGGCACAAGTCCAATGTGCCGATCATCATTCTGTCTGCCAAGGGAGAGGTGTTTGACAAGGTGCTCGGTCTCGAGATGGGGGCTGACGATTACATCATCAAGCCCTTTGACCCCAAGGAACTCGTGGCGCGCTGCAAGGCCGTTCTCCGGCGTTTTCAGGTGACCAGCCAGGCGAAGCCCGCCGAGGACGAGCATCCGCAGAAATATGTGGAATACCCGGATCTCATTGTCAACCTCACCAACTATTCGGTGGTCTACCGCGGCCGGTCGATCGATATGCCGCCCAAGGAGATTGAGCTGCTCTACTTTCTCGCCTCCCAGCCGAATCAGGTATTCACCCGGGAACAGCTTCTCGACCACATCTGGGGCTATGAATATGTAGGGGACACGCGGACGGTAGACGTTCATATCAAACGTCTCCGTGAAAAAATAAGCGGGAACGAAAACTGGGCCATCACGACGGTATGGAGTGTCGGCTATAAATTTGAGGTGCGGAACCGTCAGGCTGAATAATCATTTGAAGTGCGGAACCGTCAGTCCGGTCACATAAAGAAGGCCACGGATATCATGAAAAAGAAACTGCTGTACAAACTGATCATCCTGATCGCCGCTGTCGGCGTGGCCGGATTTATTTTTCTCTCGACAGTGGCTGCCAGCTTCATTCAGACACGGATCATCCGGGAGGAAGCACAGAATCTCTACAGCGAGGCTTCCTCTATTGCCGGAGACAATTCCATCCTGACGATCAGCCGTCTGGACAGTCTGAATGCGGAGACAGATGAAAGCGACGTCCTGTACGAAAGTCTCAGCAAGGTCGCCCTGTATCAGGGATGCGAGATCTGGCTGATCAGCACGGATGGCACGATCTACCTGAACACAGCGAAGTCGATACACACGGCCGGTTCGGAGAAACTCGAAGATTTCGACCCGGTCGCACTCGGCTCGGATTATTATTCCGTCGGCCGCTTTTTCAATCATTTTGACGATGATCACCTGAGTGTCATGGTTCCCATCGCCTCCAACCTGAATATCCGCGGCTACGTGGCCGTTCACATGGATATGTCCGACATCGTGACGGAGCGTGAGCTCGTCACTGCCCATGTGGATCTGGTCTGCCTGATCATCTATATCGCCTTCATTCTTATTTTTGCCTTTTTCTATCGTACCGTCATGCATCCCATGCGCCAGATCATCGAGGGCACGCGGCACTATGCAAAAGGCGATCTGAAATACAATATTCCCGTGAAATCCAATGATGAGATGGGTGAGCTGGCTTCATCGCTCAATTACATGTCCGACGAACTGAACAAAAGCGGCGAATATCAGAAACAGTTCATCGCCAATATCTCGCATGATTTTCGCTCTCCTCTCACATCCATCCGCGGCTTTGTCGAAGCCATGCTCGACGGGACAATTCCTCCCGAAGCGCAGGAACACTATCTGAAGATCGTTCTCAGCGAGACCGAGCGTCTGACCAAGCTGACCAACGGCATTCTGACGCTGAACAGCATGGATCAGAATAAAAATATGCTGAATATCACCCGCTTTGACATCAACAGTGTCATCCGCGATACAGCGGCGACGTTTGAAGGCATCTGCCGGCCGCGCCAGATATCCATCCGTCTGTCGCTCACCGGCGATGTACTCTATGTCTCTGCTGATAAGGAAAAAATCCAGCAGGTCATCTACAATCTCGTCGACAACGCGATCAAGTTCAGCAGGGATAATTCATCTGTCGAGATCAGAAGCGATATCCGCCACGACAAGGTTTTCCTTTCCGTGCACGATCACGGCGTCGGTATCCCGCGGGGATCGATCAACAAAATCTGGGAAAGGTTTTATAAGACAGACGCTTCGCGCGGACGCGAAAAGAAGGGAAACGGCCTCGGGCTGGCCATCGTCAAGGAGATTATCAATCAGCACGGTCAGAATATCACGGTCATCAGCACTGAAGGAGTCGGAACGGAATTTGTGTTCTCTCTGGACGCGGCAGAGGACAGCTGACAAGCTTGTACTGCTCACACGTTACCAGCCACTGTCACACATGGAGCCTGCCAGCCTCTGAACTGTAGTTTAATATCATCACGCTTCGTGCAGGTGAATACAGCAGCTCTCAGCTTACAGAAGTCCATGCACGCGCAGCAGGCTGTCCGGCTGCGGACGGTCGAGGTAACGCACTTCTTCTCCGTTGTGAAGGATGCGCTGCGGTCCCTCCGTCGTCCTGCCGATCACTGTGGCAGAGATGCCGGCCTCCCGCAGGATACGCACGGTCTCTTCGCCGTTATCCGAGGCGATGAGGAGCGATCCTCCCGAAAGTGCTTCGTATGGATTGACATCGAAAAATTCACAGATTTCCACGGTTTCCTGTCGGATCGGGATCCGGCGGATATCGACGTCCAGTCCGACGCCTGCAGCGTCGACAAACTCCCAGAGCGCGCCGAAAATGCCGCCGCGGCTCACATCATACATGGCCGTGACACCCGCTTCCGGATGCCGCCTGAGCACTTCGGCTTCCGGCAGCACACTCATCTGTTCCCCGAGTCTCTCTGCCATATCGATCAGATCAGCCGCAAATCGGCTGCGCAGCTCCAGACGTTTTTCCTTTGCCAGAAGCCAGGATGCCTCCAGTGCAATCTGCTTTGTCAGAACCAGATCCTGATCACGATGTACTTTCTGCGCCGGCGCCTCAGCTCTGCTGCCGATGGCTGTCACGGACAGTACCGGCCGGTTGACGGCATCCGTCACCTCCGTGTGTCCGCCGATGATTTCCGTGCCCAGTCTGATACATGTGCTGTCCGCATCCCCGACGATCTGCCGGAGCGTGGCTTCTTCTATATCCGGAGGCAGCAGCAGGGAAAGCATGACACCGGAAGGCACCGCACCGGCAGCTGCAAGCCCGTTGACAGCCTCCATCACGCCCCGCATGCCGATACTGTCCGATGCTCCCGATACCGGTGCCACAGTGCTGACTGTTTCCGTCATACCACGCATGCCGATGCTGTCCGGCACTCCTGATATCGGTGCCACAGTACTGACTGTTTCCGTCATACCACGCATGCCGATGCTGTCCGGCACTCCTGATACCGGTGCCACATCGCTGACGGCATTCGTGACCGCATGGTCTGCGGTTATCACGGCGTCGTGTTTCTTCTGTATGCTTCCGTCCTTCTGGTGGATCAGACGAAACACCGAGCGTCTGAGAACCGATTCAGATATTTTTCCCATTCTCAGCATGACATTGTTCCTTATCAAGTCCGATCAGTACCCGGTATTGGTTGTAGATCCATTCAGAACAGCGCTGCGGACGGAATTCAGATCTCCGCTGCCAATCGCCGTCGTGATATTGGCGACCGTCGCCGCATCAGCATCTGAAATACCGATGGTATACGTCAACGGCATCATACGATACACGGATGTGGTAACCAGATCTCTCGATTCCTCCTGTCCATCCACGTAGACAACCTTATACAGACTGGCCGTCACACCGCCGATACCGCCGCTCGAGCTGATGTAACCCAGCGGATACGAACTGCTCATGAGGAACTGCGTTTCTGTATCCTCGTAATCTCCGGTCTCATTCACATACTCCACTGTCCGGTTCGATGGACGGTACTCCTTGCCGTAGATGTTAAAGGTAAGGGTTCCGTTGCCGGCCACGCCCTGAATATAAATCGGCTCGCTGGTATTGTTGACAAATTTCATATCCCAGATAACATCGCTGTCATTGGTGATGGAAGCGTCAAATCCCGGCTGCACATAGGAAATCAGGTGTGAGTGGTTGTGATGCTCCGTCACTTCCAGCTCCGCGCCGAGTACGGCGTCATACAATGTCGTGGAGACCTGGCAGATGCCGCCGCCGAAGGTCTCGACGATCTGACTGCCGCTGTAGGAAGCTCCCGGTCTGAAGCCATTCTCCTCAGTCGTCGGTCCGATCGCGTCATCGGTGGAAAATTCCTCGCCCGGGTACACAACGGAACCGTCGATATGCTGTGCTGCGAGCTCAATGTTTGTCGCGTGATCCGGATCTGATGTATCATATTCCGTCGTGGCCGTCCCCAGGAGATCCTGAATGGATGACAGATCATCTGTTGTATCCTCGTACGGTGTGATCACAGCATCCAGTGTGACGCCGCCTTCTCCGCCGTTCCATTCATTTTCCATATAATCCACGATTTTGGTGACCGAGGCATCTACATTGACCGATACGCCATCGGAGCCTTTCTCCAGCGTAAAGGTGTAGTCATCGTTAAGGTGCAGGCCGTTTGACTTCGGCTCACAGTTGAAATTATCCAGATACTGATTAAGAACCGTGCGCACTTTATCCTCTGACACGGTCAGATCCAGACAAAAAATAATCGGCTTGTTCTCTGACAGCTGACGATCCGCGAGGAAACGCTTGAAAATATTGCCTTTTTTCCCGACGGAGTAGGCCTCTTCTGCCACATAGGTATTTGAATAGGAAAGGCCGAGATCGCCGGCCGTCACGCGAACGCATTTCTCCCCTGCATACAGGGCGATTGTATCGCCGGAAAGTTCTGTCATGAGATTATTCACGGCATCCTGGATCTCAGTCTCTGACATTCCCGTCACATTGATGTCATTGATATATACGTCGGCTTTTTTCCCATCTGCAGTACTTCCACTGCCGGACGTTACGGAACTGCTGACGGTGCTGCTTCCGGTGACAGACTCACCAGCGCTGTTCTCTGCTCCCTGCGCCGCTGCATCTGAAGTACCTGACGAAGTGGAAACTGTCTGAGCAGTCCCTGTCTGCGAAGCATCTGTACCGGCTGTTCCTGCTGTTGAACCATCCGTCGAAGCATCGTTTCCTGCCGTCACGGAAGCCGATGAAGATGAAGAAGAGGTCATCGTATCGCCGGTATCCGCGTTGACTGCTACGACCATCAGACCGAGAACCATGACCGCGATCAGAATGATGGCAATGATTGCAGTGATTCTCTGCCTTCTCTTCAGCTTTCTGTCCCTTTCACTCATTTTTTTATTTTTTACGCTCATAGCATACCTCTCTGTGTTTGTGTCATTGTATTATATTATACCCGGAGCGGAACGGCAAGGCTTGGGAAGGTAAATGTAATATTTTTTTTGACATATTATAGTTCCGTCATGCTTCGCATGCCCAAAAACTGTCTGCGTGTCGACGGCTTAATACATTAAAAAAAGAATCGTGCTTTCACACGATTCTTTACGAGCGCGAGACGGGATTCGAACCCGCGACCCCGACCTTGGCAAGGTCGTACTCCACCCCTGAGCCACTCGCGCATATATTATTTCGGCCTCTGTTATCAGGTCCTGTGTATCAGCTCTTTCGAACTGACAACGACTAATATACCAAAGCAATCCCCGTTTGTCAACAACTTTCCGCTAATATTTTTGATGTTTCATCTCCATGTGAATCGTGACAATGCATCACCTGCATGGATCGTGATCATCCGCTATCTGCGTGAATCCCAATGGCAATCAGTTTCCTGCAAAATTCTCATCTGTGCTCATTTCCACATTTACATCCTTGTTATTTTTCAGCACGACACTGAGCACATAGCGGCTGCTGGGATAGAACTGCTCACCGATATCGCCCAGACGGATCAGATCCACATCGATCCAGAGCGCCTCCGCCGCAATGGCAATGTTGGCAAAAAGGCGGCCGAAATCAATGCTCTCCTGTCTGTGACGCCCCATGCTGTCAAGCTTATGCTTTTTCGTGTATACGTGAATCTGCTCCCCTGTAACGACGAAACGCCACGGCTGCGAGCCTCCTGAGGACGGTGCCAGTCTCGCCGCGCGGAGAATCTGCTCGGTCCACTCTTTCGGCTTTTCCTGATAGCTGCAGAGCTTTTCCAGCGGGAGGCGGTTAAATTCATTCTCCTTGTGCGTCAGCAGCCCTGCCGGCACGCCAAACGCCAGCATTCCCATCGCCTGCAGCGTTCCTTTCTTCTGCAGATCCTTACGAAGCTGCAGGTTGGTCACATTGCATGCGCCGAACCCACGCGTACAGAGAAACAGCGACATCTGCTGTATCAGATAGCCGATGTTCATGAGGTCATTCACGCATTTTTCCGAATAGAACACGAGGTAATAGGGAGCGTTTACCTCACCCGGCAGGTGCATGCGCACACTGCCGTCCGCATTATCACAGACCGCTGCCGCCGTATTGATCTCCCCGAACACCTCCGGTATCTCGTAAAAATAATGGAGAATCTCATCCTGTGTTTCCTGACTCACGGGACTCTTTCTGTAATTTCGAACCGACTTTCTGCAAAAAATCGCTTCATATAAATCCATCTTCTGTATTCTGCTTCCCAAATCATGTATATTGCTCATTGCGTGTAACATTATTGTAACATATTCGCAATCTCATGCAAGTCTGAATTACAGAAATCCATCGACAATCACCGCTTCGAAAAATAATATTCAGCCTTATTCCGGTTTGAAGAAGGAAATAATCTTCTGTATAGCCAGATCCATATGCTTGGGATTGGAGAATGGGTGGTCGGCGCCCTCGACTTCAATCAGCTCGATGACATTGTCCTCGGAAAACTGACGGGTGACTTCAATAGGCACCATCTCGTCCTTTGTGCCGTGAATCATCAGAATTGAATCCGCATAGTCCAGATAATCCTGCTTTGTGACATCATCGGTCTGCATTTCTTCCAGAAATTCATTGCCGATCTCCATCTTCCGTTCAAAGCCCTGGAGAATTTCCTTGCCCTTGTGGAGCTTGCTCCAGTCATCCTCGGTGAAATGCATGGTCAGGGCCTCGTACATCTTGATGGCGGGGCAGCGGAGGCCGATCCGGTGGAAGGGATTGCCCTTTTTGGCCAGATAGTCGAGCGTGATAAAGGCACCAAAGCTGGAGGAGTAGTTATCGATCTCTTCCGCACCCATCTCTTCTTTTACATACCGGATAACCAGGTCGAGGTATTTCAGGCACTCCGAGAGGAGAAGCTTCTTCCGCGCGTCCTGGCCGTGGCAGGGCCAGTCGAAGGTTATGACTGCGAAGGATTTATATTTGCCGATCAGGCGGTCCGCAAAAGTCGAGATCGCGTGGTTTTCCTTATTGCCGCCGAATCCGTAGGTTGCAATGACGATCTTTTTCGCCTGGCGGAGATCCTTGTTAAAATAGGCCAGACAGCGGATGCTGTAGCCTTCCTCATTGATATCAAAATGTTTGTTCTGCATGATATGTCCTTTCTGTCTCGTTTATAGATAAAAAGTAACAGATGCAGCAATTCACCGCAACCTCAAAAAGCCATATGATTTTTCTGCCTTTCAGACCCCAAAAGTCACTGTGCACTTATTGTCATCCATAGTCGCACACAAAGCGGGCTATGGCTCTGGCAGTGTCCGAACAGCAGTGCTAAAAATAAGCCCCGTCGGGTTTTCCCGCGCATTATTCTGGATACGTTCCGCAAAATCGTCAATTTAAGCCCATGCTTCATAAATACTCTCTTCTGAAAAATAAAACGCACCCGGTTTACGGGTGCGTTTCTATCACTCCACCTCTATTCCATCAAGGATATAATGGAATGACGGCGCCGAGCAATCTTTGTTTTCTATGTACTCCCTGGTCAGATCGATCCTGTCTTTCGGATCATCCGGGTCCACGCCCTTGTAATTCCCGCGGAAAACATGGATCCGTCCTTTTTTAAAGCCCTCTATGCTTTCGTTTACCATCTTTTCTGTGCCAGCTGCTGCAATAGTAGTGTTTATATCAAGC
>ONKP01000011.1 GCA_900318405.1 uncultured Eubacteriales bacterium
GAGACTGTTGTCTGCCTGAGCAACAATAATGCGAAGCCGAGGGGATAGTGGAAACAGGCGCAGATAACATCATGTATAAGTGCTCAGAGCCTGTATCCGCGTGACATTTGCTCCATGGTTGCAAAAATAAGAAAGGAAATGTTACAATACCTTTAAAATTCCAAAACAAATTTAGAAAAATAAGGAACGGAGAAGTTATATGAACAAGATTGGCAGGAAGTTGTTGTGTCTGAGCCTGACAGGCGTGCTCGCATTTGCCGCGCCGGCTGCATCTGTCGTTTCCTCCGCGATTCCGGTGTACGCTGATGTATCCGTCGGGAATTTCACGGACGATGATTTTAATGTTTTCATAAACATGATTGGCGCCTGTGAGTCCGGCGGACTGGTGTACGGGCAGCGGGATTATTCGACATACGTCTCGCTGGCAGACAGCTGGGGAGCAGAGCAGACGATTACCATCGGATGGTGGTCCGCTTATGGAAATGCCGGCCGGAATCTTCTGCAGCGGATCTACAATGCGGATCCCGCGTTATTCCAGAGCATTGACACAGACGGCTCGATCCAGAGTATGCTGAATCAGGACTGGGAGGCCCTCAGATGGGAGCCGACGTCCGCTCAGAGAGATGTGATCGTCCGGCTGATTACGACAGATGTCGGCAAGAAATGCCAGGACGAGGCGTTCAAGGAGATTACGAAGATTTTCGTCGAGGACTGTCAGGATGCCTATACGGATGACGTGCGTGCCACCATGATGTATGCGGAGATCGGCATGCTGGGCGGTGAGGCTGCGGCGAACCGGATCTTCAATCGTGTCGTCAGGAATTATGCATCAGATTTCAGCCTGGATAACATCATGTCCGCGCTGTCTGATGACCAGAGGGAAAGTGGAAATCCGCATGCGGTGAGCGGCGCTGTCTATAATACCAGGCACCGGCTTTTTTATCAGTGGATCAATGAGTATGTGAATACCGTCGATCCTCAGGCGAACGGTGTGTTCACCGATGTACAGAATAACTCGTCCTATTACTTTGCGCCGGTATACTGGGCGCATGAGAACGGTGTGACGGCCGGAACCTCCGATACGACATTCAGTCCGTCGAACACGACCACAAGGGCGCAGATCATCACCTGGCTGTATCGTCTGATTGGAAACGGAGCGGTGAGCGCTGATGCCGGATTTACAGATGTACCGGCGACCTCTTATTATTATCAGGCGGTGAACTGGGCGAAACAGAGCGGAATCACCGTCGGTGTGTCAGACGGAGTATTCGGAAGCGATGTGAACTGCACGAGAGCGCAGATCATCACGATGCTGTACCGCTGTTATGCGTCCGGAACCGGAAGCTACACTAGCAGTTTCAGTGATGTATCACCGGATGCCTATTATTATAATGCCGTCGGTTGGGCTGTACAGAATGGAATCACGAGCGGAACTTCTACGACGGCAAATACCTTTTCACCGGATAAGGTCTGCACCAGAGCGGAGGCGGTTACCTTCCTGTACAGGGCGGCTTCCAGATCCTGATTGAAAAACATTCAAGTTGAATAATTTGCCAGAGGAATCTTTGCTCAACGCGCCTGGTACACCAGGCGCGTTTTTACGCGAACAGTGAGCCACATCCGATCACGGAGGAATTACAGAAGATCACCGCAGGCCTGAACGGAATACAGGTCTGGTCAGGAAATATGCAGAAAAGAGAGGAAAATATAATGGCTGAGAAAAAGGGAAGCTTCAGCGGGCAGCTGGGCTTTGTGATGGCAGCGGCAGGAAGTGCGGTAGGAGTTGGTAATCTGTGGCGGTTCCCCTACCTTGCGGCAAAGGATGGCGGAGGGCTGTTTCTGATTGTCTATCTGGTTCTGGTGCTGACGTTTGGTTTTACGCTTCTGACTTCCGATATCGCGATCGGGCGTAAGACCAGGCAGAGCGCGA
Organism: uncultured Eubacteriales bacterium; assembly: GCA_900318405.1. GTDB lineage: Bacteria > Bacillota > Clostridia > Lachnospirales > Lachnospiraceae > Bilifractor. The sequence continues at coordinate 1,931 of ONKP01000011.1, forward strand.
TCGGAGCTTATACAGCCATGCGCCCGAAGTGGAAATTCCTCGGCATTCTGACATTTTTTGTACCGGTGCTGATCATGACGTACTACGCGGTCATCGGCGGATGGATTACCCGTTATGCGGTGGTCTATTTTACCGGTCAGGCAGAAGCTGCTGCCGGAGATGATTTTTTCACCTCGTTTATTTCGTCACCGGTTTCACCGGTCGTTTACGGACTGATTTTCATGGTCGTGACCGGTATTATTGTATACAAAGGTGTGCAGGGCGGTATTGAGCGGGTATCCAGGTGGCTGATGCCTTTTCTTCTGGTGCTGATTGTTGCCATTTCCATTTTTGCGCTGACGCTGAAGCATACGGATGAAAACGGCGTGGTCCGCACAGGTCTGCAGGGGCTTCTCGTTTACCTGACGCCGGATGTCAGCGGACTGACTGCCGGCAAGTTTTTAAATGTACTTCTGGATGCGATGAGCCAGATTTTCTTCTCCCTGTCCGTTTCGATGGGCATCATGATCACGTACGGTTCCTATGTAAAACCGGAGGTCAATCTCAGCAAGTCGGTCAGTCAGATTGAGTTTTTTGATACGCTGGTGGCTTTTCTTGCCGGCATGATGATCATTCCTTCCATCTTTGTCTTTTCCGGGACAGATGGCATGGGAGCAGGTCCCGGTCTGATGTTTGTCTCGCTCCCCAAGGTGTTTGCCAACATGGGAACTGCCGGCATTTTCGTTGGAGCGGCTTTCTTTATTATGGCGATTTTTGCGACGCTCACCTCCTGTATTTCCGTCCTGGAAGCAATCGTGGCAAACTGCATGGAGATCTTCCATACGTCGCGGAAGAAGACGACACTGGTTCTGACGGTGATCTATGCCGTGGCAACAGCTGTGATCGCCCTGGGCTACAGTATTTTTTACCTGGAAGTCAAGCTTCCGACCGGCTCCACGGGACAGCTGCTGGACATCATGGACTATATCAGCAACAGCTTCATGATGCCCTTTATCGCCATGTTTTCCAGTATTCTGATCGGCTGGGTAGTCGGACCCCGCTGGGTCACCGATGAAGTGCAGAGGAACGGGGAAAAATTCCCGCGGAAGAAGCTCTATGTATTCATGATCAAATACATAGCACCGTTTGTGATGGCGGTTCTTTTTCTTCAGTCGACGGGCTTCTGGGGACTGATTTTTCATTAAATTTAATATGACAGTCTGCGACGGCACGCTATTGATATTTTTCAATAGCGTGCTATTGTCTGCGCGAACAGAGAGCCACATCCGGTCACACTTCGTGTGTGGATGTGGCTCTCTGCTCGCGCAAAATCGTCCTTCGCTACGCTCGGACTCATTAACCACCAACGCCTGCGGAGGTCTCGGCTTGGGAGTCTCCATGTGTTCCGTGGCTCTGACAGCATTTGAATGGCAGCTCCGGGTCAAAGCTGTTTGAATACTGTGTAAATATTCAGCGGAAAGCTCCCTCAAAATGGTATAATAAAAATAATTTGTCACAGATTTACTGGGAGGTTTGAAGAATATGCAGGGTGGAAAGCACAGTACGGGCGTTGGATCCCGGTTAATGTACGGAGCTGGAGAGTTTTTCAATGGCGGAGCCTTTGTCATTATCAACTCATTTTTTACGGTATTTCTGATCAAGGCGATGGGAATGCCCGCTGCGCTGGCTGGAACGGTGCCGCTGATCGGGCATATCTGGGATGCTGTCACGGATCCCATCATGGGTAATATCACCGACCGGACGACTTCGAAGATGGGCGCCAAGCGCTTTTACATGCTGATCGGGTCCTTTGCGACGGCGGTGACGTTTGCCGCGCTTTGGATTCCCTTCCAGGCAGACAGTCCGGTGACGATGTTCATCTTTTTTGTCCTGATGTACTGCCTGTTTTCCACGGGTTCGACGATTCTCATGGTGCCCTATAACGGCCTGCTGTCGGACATGCTCGACGATTACGAAACCCGTTCCAAATTTTCCAATGTGCGGATGATCTGGTCGACGCTGGGTGCCATGGTCTGCGGTGTCGTGCCGACGCTTCTGATCACGGATACCACCCGGAAAACGGTGTATTTCCGCTGCGGTGTTGTGTTCGGACTGCTGTTTCTGATCACCTGTCTCATTACCGTTGCCGGCACCTGGGAAAAGCAGCACCCGGCGATGAAATCAAAGCTGTCTGACAGCTTCAATCACGCGGCCAGCGCCTTCAGGAGCCGTTCTTTCCGGCTTTTTGTCGGCATCTATCTGACCGGTCAGTGCGGCATGGATTTCGTTTCCGGCATGGCGGTCTATTATGTGGATGATGTCATCAACGGGTACAAGAATCACTATGTGACGTATCTGATGGCGGCGCTGATCATCGCCCAGCTGATCGGTATGCTGATCTGGGGTCCCGTGATGACGAAGACCTCCAAGCGCACGACGATTCTGATCGGTGCGCCGATCCGTATTGTCAGCACCATTCTTCTGATTCCGTTTTCTCATGAGGGCGCAAGTATCATCCCGATTCTGATCCTCGCTGTCGGTATCGGCATCGGCAATGCGGCAACCCTTACCAGTATTTTTGCCATCATGGCGGATATGCCGGATGTCGATGAGCTGGTCACATCGGTTCACCGCCCGGGTGTTGTTTCCGGCATGTCTACCTTTGCGAGAAAAATATCGTCGGGACTTTCTGCGTGGCTGATCGGCGTTCTGCTTGCAGCCGTCGGCTACAGTGAAAAGCTGGCGAATGAAGGAGCAAGACAGTCTCTGTTTACGCAGCGGGGCATTGCTCTGATCTTTATTCTCATGCCGGTCGTGCTCTGCGTACTTCTTTTCATCTTCGGCTACCGCTTCCCCATGACGGAGAAGGAGTTCAACGTGATCAAGAAGGATATCCAGAGACGCAAAGGGGAGGATCAGTCGAAGGCAACGCAGGAGGAGATCGAAATCTGCGAGAGAGTGACCGGCATCGCCTATGACAAGCTCTGGGATCCGGCGAATCAGTGGGTCGGCAGGCACCATGCGTAACTGTTCAGGTTAATCATGACAGAAGAACAGATGGTGGAATCTGTAAATCATGAACTGATATTATAATGTGGGTGTTATAAGTATGATAACCGGATAGCTATGCGCTGCGCGCTCTCGCTATAGTTTGCAGGGAAAGGTATAGCCCCGGAGAGAAATCTTCGGGGTTTGAAGGGTTATAAAACAATGAACATCAGAAGAGCACAGGAAAAAGACATTCCGAATATGATGAAGCTGCTGAATGAGGTGCTGGAGATCCATGCGGGGATCCGGCCGGATATTTTTATCTCCGGGACGACGAAGTACACAGTCGACGAACTGAAGGAGATGCTGAAGGACGACGATAAGCCGATCTACGTGGCGACGGATGAGCAGGATGCGTGCATGGGTTACGCTTTCTGCCAGAAGCGGAAGCAGCCGTTTTCCAATAATATGGTTCCCTTCACCTCGCTTTTCATCGATGATCTGTGCGTGGACCAGAGCATGAGAGGTAAACATGTGGGTGAGGCGCTCTTTGACTATGTGAAGCAGGAAGCGAAAAAAATGGGCTGCTATGAGGTGACGCTCAATGTGTGGGCGGGCAATACGCCGGCTGAGAAGTTCTATGAAAAAATGGGTATGAAGACGAAGGAGCGGCAGATGGAGTACATTCTGTAAGACTCAGCACAGTGGCTGGCTACAAGTAAACTGTAACGCTTGCCTGCCGCTTATACAATTAGTAGCTTGCGACTTCGGACGAAAAATAATAAGATAAAAATGTTTTGAACATCATAGGAGAAACGGGCGTAAGGGGCATTCCTGTACAGGCGGGAGTGCCCTTTTTATGATTATGGCAGAATATCCACAAATACAGGAGCAGACATGAAGAAACAGTATTCGGAAGTCTATATTTTTGAAGAAGCACCTGTGATGAAAGCCATTACCGTCCTGGCGGTTCCGACAGTCATCACACAGCTCATCAATATCATCTATAATTACGCGGACACATGGTTCGTGGGACGGACGGGAAATCCGGCGATGGTGGCGAGCATGTCTGTCACGATGCCGATCTTCGTGATCATGGCGGCGCTGGCCAATCTGTTCGGCATCGGCGGTTCGAGTGTGATCAGCCGGAGCCTCGGGCAGAAGAAGCCGGAGCATGCGCGTCACGTCTTCGCCTTCTGTCTGTATGGCGGACTGGCATCGGCGGTGATCTATGCGGTCTTCATGGCGCTGAGCCGGTCATGGCTGATCCCGCTGATCGGCGGCGACAGCAATTCCTATGCCTATGCCTACAGCTATATCTTCTGGACCATGGTCGTCGGTGCAATCCCGACGGTAGGAAACGTGCTCTGCGGACATCTGATCCGCTCGATCGGCGCGGCGAAGGAAGCGGGATTCGGCATGTCGATGGGCGGCGTGCTGAATATTTTTCTCGATCCGCTGTTCATGTTTGTTATCCTGCCGCCGGGCATGGAGGTGACCGGCGCGGCCATCGCGACAATGCTCTCCAATACGGCTTCGCTTGTATACTTCATCGTGTTTCTGGTGCGGCACCGTGACAATCCGGTCTTTACGGTAAGCCCTTCGGATATCTCGTTCAAAGATCACATCCCGTCGGAGGTGTTCGCGGTCGGGCTGCCGGCGGCGCTGCAGACTACGCTGGCGATGGTGTCCAATATTTTGGCCAATGCGCTGGTCAAGCCCTACGGCAGTGAGGCCGTGGCCGGCATGGGCGTGGCGAAAAAAATAAACATGATCGCCTTCAACACGACGATGGGCCTCACCCAGGGTGTGCTTCCGCTGATCGGCTACAGCTACGGCGCGAAAAATTACGCGAGGCTGAAGGAGACGGTGCGGAAGACAGGCATCATCGGGCTGGTCTTCGGATGTATGTGCACGGTTCTTTTCCGCATTTTTGCTTCGCCGTTATGCCGTTTCTTCATTGATGAGGATGCGTCCGTGGCGTACGGAAGCATGTTCCTCCGAACGATCGCCTTTGCCGCGCCGCTCGCGTCGTTCTGTTATCTGTACAATACGGTGTTCCAGGCGACCGGACGGAAGAAGGAAGCATTCGTTCTGTCCACCATGCGCAAGGGATTTCTCGATATTCCGGGCATGTTTATTTTCGGAAGCTTTCTCGGCGCATTCGGCGTCGTCCTGGCGACACCCTTGGCGGAGGTGATCTCCACCTTTATTGCGATTGTCCTTTATCTGCGCGTCACAAAGGAAATTCAGGGAGGACAGGAGAACCCGGCAGTGGTGACGAAGAAAAGATGAGATACTGCCAGTATTGTTATTATCGCCTGTAAATGATACATTTGAAGCAGAAGTACACTGCGTCGGTTTATTTCAGTTCACTGGATGACAATATCAAGTCGGTGTGCCCTGTGTGCCGCACAGAAATAAATGGGAGACGTTCAGGATGAGAAATATCAATACCGGTGGCCGTGGCGCGGTGAGAAAGCATAAGGAGATTCTGGCGGATGTCATGCGCTGGACGGAACAGCGCAGAAGAGGTATCATTGCGATCGACGGCATGTGCGGCAGCGGAAAGTCGTTCCTTGCCAGAGAGATCGGAGAGATGCTCGGCATTCCGGTGTTCCATATGGATGATTATTACCTGCCGTTTGACCGGCGTCCGGAAGACTGGCTGCATATCTGCGCGGGGAATATGGATCTGCAGCGCATGGAATCGGAGGTTCTGAGACAGCTTTCCGCCGGAGAGACGGTGCACAGTTACCGCTATATCTGCCGCGAGGACCGGAGAGAGCCGCATGACGAGGAGCCGGCGGATTTCGCCGTGATCGAGGGAACCTACAGCCTTCATCCGCAGCTTCGGTCCTACTATGATCTCAGGATTTTCATGACCGTGTCCGAACGGGAGCAGATGATAAGACTTCGCGAGCGCGAAGGCAGTAATTACCGGAATTTCCTGACCAAGTGGATTCCGATGGAAAAGCTCTATTTTCAGACCATGTATCCGGAAGAGTATGCGGATATCATGGTTAAAAACGGGTGAGTGACAGAGGCGTGATATGGCTGCAGGGAAAGAAGAACAGGTATGATGTTTACCAGCAGAGAAAAGCATGAACATAAGAACACCGGTGAAAAACTGGCGGAAAGATCCGGCCATCTGGTGCGTCAGATGGTCCAGGCGGCACTATTTCTGGCACTCGGTCTTGTGCTTCCGTTCTTTATCGGCCAGATTCCGCAGATCGGCAAGATGCTGCTGCCCATGCATATTCCGGTGCTTCTGTGCGGCATGGTCTGCGGCAGCGGGTACGGGCTGATCGTCGGTTTTATCTGTCCGCTGCTTCGGTCAGTGCTCTTCGGCATGCCGGCTCTTTTTCCGCAGGCGGTTGCGATGGCCTTTGAGCTCGCCACATATGGCTTTGTATCGGGCTTTCTGTACAGCAGATCACGATGGCAGTGCGTTCTCGCCGTGGAAAAATGTCTGATCGCCGCGATGATCGCCGGCAGGATCGTCTGGGGCGTCGTGATGTATGCGCTGATGGCTGCCACCGGATCGCAGTTTACGCTGCAGATGTTCCTGGCGGGGGCGTTTCTGCAGGCTGTTCCGGGCATTATTCTTCAGCTGATCCTGATCCCCGCCTGCATGTATGCGCTGAACAGAGCCGGGCTGGTGCCCTTTCACACGAATCATGCAGTGAGAGGAGCAGAGTCCGCCGCGGAGACGCACAGTGGAAACTGAGAGCAGTCGTCGCGGAGACGTACAGTGAAAATTGGAAGCAGTCGCCGCGGAGACGCACATAAGAAGCCGGGACGGGGTCGAATGTTCCGGTGTGTCGTGTTATAATGGTCTCTGGTTCTGTCACAGGAGGCAGAACCGGAAAAGGAATGGAGGATAAGACATTGGAAAAACAGGAAAAAGTCATTCTTACCGGCGACCGCCCGACCGGACGTCTTCACATCGGTCACTATGTAGGTTCGCTGCGCCGCCGTGTGGAACTGCAGAATTCCGGTGAGTACGATAAAATTTTTATCATGATCGCTGACGCACAGGCACTGACGGATAACTTTGAACATCCGGAGAAAGTTCGCCAGAACATTCTGGAGGTGGCGCTGGATTATCTGTCCGTCGGACTCGATCCGGCGAAGTCAACGCTTTTTGTCCAGTCACAGGTACCTGAGCTGACAGAGCTGACATTTTACTATATGAATCTCGTCACCGTGGCGCGTGTGCAGAGAAATCCCACGGTAAAATCAGAGATCCAGATGAGAAACTTCGAGGCCAGCATACCGGTCGGATTTTTCTGTTATCCGATCAGCCAGGCATCGGATATCACGGCTTTCCGGGCGACGGTGGTGCCGGTCGGCGAGGATCAGGAACCGATGCTCGAGCAGTGCCGCGAGATCGTTCATAAGTTCAACAGCGTTTACGGTGAGACACTGACCATGCCGGAGATTATGCTGCCCTCAAACAAGGCGGCCATGCGCCTGCCTGGCACCGACGGCAAGGCGAAGATGTCCAAGTCCCTCGGCAACTGCATCTATCTGGCGGACGATCCGCAGACCGTGAAGCAGAAAGTCATGAATATGTACACGGATCCGCTGCACCTGAAAGTGTCAGATCCGGGTCACATCGAGGGTAACACGGTATTTACCTATCTGGATGCCTTCTGTCGTCCGGAGCACTTTGAGCGCTTCTGGACGGAGTATAAGAATCTGGATGAAGTGAAGGAGCATTACCAGCGCGGCGGACTCGGCGATGTCAAGGTGAAAAAATTCCTGCTGAACGTTCTCGAAGAAGAACTTTCCCCGATCCGTGAGCGCCGCCATTATTACGAGAAGCATCTCGACGAAGTATATGATATTCTGAAAAAGGGTTCCGAAGTTGCCCGCGCGCGCGCCGCAGAGACGCTCGAGGATGTGCGCCATGCGATGCGCATCGACTATTTTGCCAACGATGATATGCTGAAGGAGACCGAAGCGCGCTATTCCGAATGACGGAATCCGGTAAGGAGGATGGATGGACGCAAAAAAAATCGCCCGCGCGATCATGGAGTACCTGGACAACATGGATATCGAATTCCAGATTCTGGAGAAGGATGCCATGCTGCTTTTTCGCACGGAAGAGGAAGATCTGAGCGATGCGTCGCCTGTCGTCTACTGCATTATAGCCATTGAGGATTCTATGTATACGGTGTACACGACATCGTCGGATCTGAGTGATTCAGACGCTGTCATGGGCGCCATCCGGGATGTGTCCGAGCTGGTCGTGCGCGCGAACTGGTACTGCACGCCGGGGCATTTTGACCTGAACGAGGATACGGGCGACATCCGCTACAGAAACTGCGTCTACTGCAATGCCGTGCCTGATGACGAGTCGATTCAGGATAATATCGGCATCGCCATCGAGGAGATCAATGCCTTCTCGGATGATCTCCGCAAGGTGATCCAGCATCACAGAACGCCCAGAGACGTGATCAATCAGGTGCAGATGAACATGCGGCGGGTCGCCGTGGAAAACGATTTTGTCCACTTCCTGATTCACCAGATTGAGGAGGCGGAAGAGGAGGAAGCGGCTGCGCCGAAGAAAAAATCGCGCAAATAAATAATGTCTGATCAGACGTGTGTTTTATCGGAACACACGTCTCTTTATATACGGTTTTGACATAATATGATGTAGGTGTCATAAGTATGATAACAGTGTCAAAAGTCATTCACCCACTTTTGCACAAGTGCAACGTGGGTGATGACTTTTGACACTGTTATCATAATATTACAGAATACAGATACCTCCACCCGCAACACGCTTTCGCTCGTCCTCGACGCAGCGGTGGTAAGTGTGAGAAACCAGTGATGCGTGAATGAACGGTACGAGCAGGCGAATTATGTGATATTCACGCCGGAAAGGGAATACAGGTGAAACGTACAAAGAAAATTTCTGCTGTACTGATATGCATCCTGATGATTGCGGCTGCGGCTGTTTCTGGCTGCGGAAGCACAGGAACTGAACAAACCTCAGAAGCGGTATCCGCCGGTTCTGACGTTGTGGAAAGTTCTGCAGCTGCTGCGGATTCTTCGTCTTCAAGGGCTGTATCGGATGCGACAGAGGCGGTGAGGACTGAATCATCGTCCTCTTCCGGGGTGGGAGAGAGTGTAACGACGTCTGCCGGTTCAGCGGATACCGCAGAGGCAGACATGTCTGATGCTGAGGAAGTGGACGGGTATATTTTTCAGTGGTCCGGCGGGTCGGGCAGAGCGGTCATCACATGTCAGCAGGTTTTCGAACAGGACGGGCAGATGTATGCGACGATCCAATTCGCGCGGTCAAACGGCGGGACCAGCGCCTACACGCAGGTGAAGGCACTGGGACAGACGGTTACCGGTGATAATACCTTCAGCATTCCGGTGAATATCGGTGAGAATACGCCGATTCAGGCGCTCACGACGGCCATGTCACAGCCGCACTGGATCGATTATGTCCTTTACATCGCAAAAAGCGATGGTTCGGACGGGACAGATGGCAAGAGCGCCGCAGATGATACGCTGGATGACAGCGCGCCGGCAATCACCGGCCTGACGGCGTTACCTGCTGAAGGCGAAAATAACGTACATTCCGATCTGGTCAGGCTTTTCCCCTATGAGGATGATGTCTGGCTGATCGAGGTGGATATGGTGAAGGATACAGCACGCGAAAATGCGGATGAAAAGAAAACTTCGTCTGCGGGAGAAGCAAATGAGGCGTCCGACAGTGCGGAGATGAGTGACGCATTCGGGAATATGGAAGAATCAGCGGGAGATGTTGCAACGGACGTGGGAAGCACATCTTCCGTGTATACGAAGAAAATCGTGAAGTATCTGGTTGTGCCTGAGGACTTTGATGTTCCGGCCGGTCTCGATAAGCAGATGGTGATCATCCGCCGGCCGGCGGACCGAACGTTCGTCACATCTCCGGAAGCGCTGAAGATCATCTCGGCGCTTGACAGGACAGAGGATATCATCGCTGTCGGGATTGACGCAAAAGACATCGATGACAGCGACGTGAAGGCAGCTCTTAACAAAAAGGATGGCGAGGACGGAAAAATCTATCAGGCCGGCACCTTCAGTGACTGGGATCTGAAGACGCTGATCCTGAAAAAAGCAAATCTTGCCGTAGAATCTTCGAAGATCCTTCCGCGCAAAGAGGATACGGCGAATCAGGATATGCAGGCATTTGAGAAGATGGTTTCTCATGCGGAGCAGATGGATATGCCGCTGTTCGTGGATCGGAGCGCGGATGAGATGGACACACTGGCAAAGGCGGACTGGTATCGCGTCTACGGCGTACTTTTTGACGCAGAGGATATGGGTGAGTCGCTCAGTCATGAGACTGCGGGTGACAATTAACTGTACTTGCGCAGATGATATGGAAGGTGTAATAAAACATGCTGAATCGGAAACTGAGTAAAAAAGTATTGCCGCTGGTCCTTGCAGCCACTATGCTTCTCACAGGCTGTGCCGGTGCACAGGGAAATACGGGAGCAGTGCAGACGGGCAGCGGTGCGGAAAATGCATTGGGAGACGGAATGTCAGCCGGGACAGAAACAGTTTCCACCGCATCTGCTGCAGTGAAAGAGACCGGGACAGATACCGTAACAGATACAGATGCCGCAGGTTTTTTGACCACTGACGGCATCAACGATGCGCCGGATATCCAGGGACTCACCTGCAACGGCAAACTCCGGCTGGATTATGCGGAGCGGTTCAACGTCTATTATTATAATGACGGGTACAAGCTGTTTGCTGTTTCAGATACCGAGGGCAATATGACCGATTATCTGCTGATTCCGGAGGGAAAAGATGTGCCTGCGGGGCTTTCCGATGACATCATCACCGTGCAGGCACCGCTGGATCATATCTATATGGCGGCGAGCGGATCCATGTGCTTTTTCCCGGCGCTCGGCTGTCTGGATGATGTGACGACGACGGCCATTGACAGGGACGGATGGAAGATCCAGGAACCGATCGATGCACTTGACGACGGGCGGATGAAGTACGCCGGCAAGTACAGCGAGCCGGACTATGAGCTTCTGCTGAATGACGGCTGTGACGCTGCGATCGAGTCGACGATGATCCTGCATTCGCCGGAAACGCAGGAAATGCTGCAGGATCTGGGCATTCCGGTGATCATCGACCGGTGCAGCTATGAGCAGGACCCGTTCGGCCGCATGGAGTGGGTGAAATTCTACGGCGCCCTCATGGGAAAAGAGCAGGAGGCAGATGACTATTTCAGCAGGGAGATCACTTCCCTCGGCAATTATAAGAGCTATAAGGATACGGGAAAAACAGCTGCCTTTTTCTCCGTCAATTCGGCGGGACAGATTATGGCGCAAAAGTCGGATGATTTCATACCGAACCTGATGAAAATGGCCGGCGGCAGTTATGTATTTTCCGACCTGAAAAATCCGGCGGGGGACAGTTCCATTGTCAACATGACAATGGAAGAGTTTTACAATGACGCGAAAGACGCGGACTATCTGATCTATAATGCAACGATTGAGGCGCCGCTGACCGGGGTGAAGGATCTCGAGAGCAAGAGCAAACTCTTCAGCGATTTCAAAGCAGTGCAGAACGGAAATGTATGGCAGGTGGACAACACCTGGTATCAGGCGACAGATCACGTGGGAAATCTGCTGACGGATTTTCACCTGATGTTCACCGGCGGCGATGAGGATCAGATGACGCTCCTGACACACCTCAGCTGAGAACTGCAACAGGTGATGACAGTGAGACGGGATCATATGTATTTTTACAGGAAGGTGATATCCTTGAGAAGATCTGACAATGAAGTAAATTCTTCAGAAACTTTTCGCAGGACCCTGACAGCGCTCGAGAATGATCCGAATGTGCAGATCATGAAGCAGTACAGCCAGCACAGAGGAAACAATACCTTTCAGCACTGTGTGAATGTGGCACGATGCAGCTTCTATCTGGCACAGAAGCTTCACTGGCATGTGGATGAGGTGTCGCTGGCCACGGGGGCCATGCTCCATGATTATTACCTGTACTGTGCCACGGATCCCGGGGTGAATAAGGGCAGACATGCCGTGAAGCATCCGGTGACGGCACTTGCCAACGCTGAGCAGATCTGGGAACTGAATGACAGGGAGAAAAATATTATCCGGTCGCATATGTTTCCGCTTCCGGTCAACAGAATGCCCATGTACAGGGAGGCATGGCTCGTCAGCTTTGCCGACAAGTACTGTGCCATTCGGGAGGCCATGTCCAGCGGAAGCGATATGGACATCCATCCGGGAGATAAGACTCCGTGGGTGACCAATTTCTTCAGAAATGTCTTCGCCTGACGCATCATATCCTTATGTGACAGCGGATGGTTCTGTGATCGGTTATATGTGACGAAGAATCATGATGGGGCCGATGTGAAAAATAGTGAAGAATGATAACAGAGCGGGCGGCGCGAATCCTTTATGGACTCGCGCCGCCTGTTTTAATCTGCTGTATGATCGTCAAATGTGCATCCTGCTGCGTCACAGTCGGATTTTGTGTGTCATCATCGCGTCTTTCTGCAGTCAGCATGATGTTACGTCTGTGCGTTAATCTGTATCCTGCTGTGCGAGCGTGGCTGTCCAGCTGTCGCTGAGTGCCTGCGCACAGGTGTCCAGATCTGCCACGCCATAGGCGTATTGTGCAGCCTGGTCCTGAAAAGCATCAATCACATCGGAATTTTCCAGGGACGGCACCATGGTCTCGAAGGTGTCCAGATTGGACAACACGAAGTTACCTGCCTCCGCATCATATCCGTTCAGCCTGCCGTTGACGCTCAGCGTCTGACGCGCTCTGGAGCTGACGGGGATGCCCTTTTCCGTGCCCTGAAGAAGGATCATCTGCCGGTTATTGATCAGGAAATTCAGAAGTTCGGCTGACTCCTTCGGATGTTCTGTATTTTTGCTGATCGCATACATGGTAGCGGGTTTGACATACCATCCGTACCGCGATTCGCTGTCTGAGGAGCGGGGCGGATCAGCGAGGACCGGCGTATCCTCATTGTCTTCCAGCTGCTGGCAGTAATTTTCGGCGTCACTGGCCCAGATAGCCACACCAGCGGCGGTTCCGTTGCTGAAATCGGTGTCGGTGCTTTTGCCGTTGATGCCGATGACCTGCGCATCGTAGAGCTGTTTATAGAAGGTAAGAAGCTCGCCCGCAGCCTCGGTGCCGCCGGTATAGGTGCCGTCAGCATTGAACAGCGTCTGACCGGTCGTCTGCTCATAGTGTGCAGCAACGGCGAGAAATGTATGCTTTTCGCTCATCATGAGCGGGTAGCGGCCGTCTTGCTGCATGACTTCGGCAGCGTGAAACAGATCATCCCAGGTCTGCGGGATGGAAAGCCCGTATTGTTCCAGCAGATCTTCATTGTAGTAAAACACCACAGCATTATAAGCGATCGGGATGGCGTTCAGAACGCCGTTGGAGGTGCCGTAGGCCAGATCCTTGTCTGTATAAGCGCTGAGATCCAGAAAATCAGTCAGCTTATTCAGATCATAGTAACCCTTTCCGTCAGCGGAGTACTCCTGAAGCCAGTTAAAATTGATCTGCATGACATCCGGTTCGTTGCCGGAGAGCATATATACGCGGTTGCGACGTTCATAGCCATTCCACACGCTGTAGGTGCAGTTCACATCGATACCGGGGTATTTCTGCTCGAACATGTCGACGCCCTTCAGGGTATAGAGATGCCGGTCATCGTTGCCCCACCATCCGAAGGAAACGTGTGTGTTCTGCTTCAGGTCAGTAACGGTAGTCTTGTGAGACGGCTGATAGACGACTGCATAATAGATAAGAATACTGATAAAAATAAAAAAGAGAATGCCCCAGATGAGACGGCTGGCATTACCATTTTTTCTGTCTTTTTTCATAGCGTCCCACTTCCTCTGTCACCAGAAGACTGCCTGACCGGTTCGTCAAAGTGATCCTGGCTTTTTCCGGACTTTTTACCTTCGTAGAGGAGGTTGTCGGCCCGCTTGAAAACAATTTCAAAATCATTGTCATCTGCCTGTATGAAGGTCGTGCCGCTGCAGAACGAAAGGTTGTCATCAGCGAATTCCTTCCCCAGCCCTTCGTGAAAACTGCTGCGCATGGCGTGTAAATAATGAGCGAGTTCCTTACGCGCGCTTTCTTCCGTGGTATTGTCCATACAGCCGAAGACGCCGAATTCATCACCACCCAGTCGTCCCAGCCGGAACTCTGAACCAAATGTGCCGGAGAGGAGGGTGGAAAAACGTTTGAGAACCTGGTCGCCTGTCAGATGGCCGTGTCGGTCGTTGATCGACTTGAAATTATCCATATCCAGAATCGTAAAGCTCATGGTCCTGCCGGCTGCTTTCTGCGTGAGAAGCTCTGCTGCCAGATTGCGGAAATACTGATTGTTGTAGAGACCGGTCATGCGGTCGTGCTGCGCCTCTTCCTGCAGAGAATCCACCAGGGTATTGGCCGATCTGTTCATCCGTCGGCTCTCAAACATGCCGTAGATGAGGAAGATGGCGACAACGATCATGATGACGAGCAGCGTTCTGAACATGAAACTGTTATTGTCGTGAATGATCAGATCTGTCGGAAGCGTGCAGATGACGCGCCAGCCGTTGCTGCATTCACCCGTCGTAATCAGAATGTCCTTCGACATCACGCTGCCGTTCTTCAGGTCACCGAGAAGAGAAACAATCCGTGCAGGAACCTTCGCACCTATTTTTTCATCAACGTTTGAATACAGCACGGTATTGTTGTCGTTAACCAGAGATACGATCATGCCGTCCAGCTGCTCCGGGATCTGAAAGACGTTCTTCAGCTCGCGGGAGTAGAAAGACACAAGAATGATGGACTGCGGATTATAACGCTGGAAGTAATAGATGTGATCCGTTTCGCCGTTCAGACCGAAGACCCAGGCTGCGCTGGCTTCCTCCTGCCCTGTGATCTGACCGAAGTCATCGTACATGCCGCCGTCTGCATACATGTCCCTGGTGATCTTCGAGAGCGAACCGAGGATGTCGTCATTGCTGTAGATGACGGCAAAATCGGCATAGTTGTCGAGGATGCTCAGATTGGTGATGGTGTCGTTGATTTTGTTGGCGGCCTGAAGCTGAGCGTACGCGTCGGCGTTTTCATCTGTCGGGTCGTAGTTGCGACAGGTATCATCGGAGAAAAGCAGTGTGGCGGATTTTTCCACCTTGGTGAGATAGGAGTCGATGTTCAGCTCCATCTGGCGGTTGCTGGCATTGATGAGACTGGCAGCATTTTCCCGCAGCATGATATTGGCTCTTCCGGAGAGAAGAACCGTTATGTACGCGGAGACCAGAAGAATCAGAGCGAAAAAGAGTAAATTTGTCCGAAGCTGTATTTTTTCAAATTCTGTTTTCATTCGTTTTATGATCGGATGCGGTTCTGTCCGTGCAGAACTGATGCATTGATGCATGTATCCTGCGTCCGTGCAGAACTGATGTATGTATCCTGCCATGCAGAACGGAAGTATGTATCCTGTGTTATGCATCCTGCCGGGTCAAATGGAATTGTTCATTCTGACAGGAAATATGGGAATAATCTCCGAATTTTATATATTAATGACTGAAACAAGCCTACCACGGAAAAACATGAGTGTCAATTTAATGTGAAGCTGAAAGTATTTTTGCGTTGATCATTCCCTGTTATAAATCGGGCTTTTTGTCGATTATGATCGACAAGAGGACGGTGCTTTCACTCTTTGCCAGCCACTGTCACACATGGAGACTTCCAGTCTCCATGTGTTCCGTGGTCTGAACTGTAACAAAAGAAAAGAAAGAACAGAATTGCATGCACAGAATCAAATGGGTAGAATGGAAGCTGTAAGCAGACTGTTTCATCCGCTTGCAGAAACTGACAGAGGACTGATACAGGTTTCGGTTGAGTTACAGTACGGGCAGGCAGCATAAACATGATGGAATGAACATGATAAACATGATGGTATGAACGTTATCATCACTATGAACAGGGAGGCTGTAAATGAATTTACGCAAGGTAGCAATCGTAGGATGTGGTTTCGTCGGCTCTTCATCGGCCTTCGCGCTGATGCAGAGCGGCATGTTCAACGAGATGGTCCTGATCGATATGGATCACCAGAAGGCTGAGGGAGAGGCGCTCGACATCAGCGACGGCGTTCCCTTTGTCAGCCCGACAAAAATATACGCGGGCGATTATGATGACGCCGCCGATGCCGGCATCATCGTCGTGACCGCCGGTGCGGCGCAAAAGCCCGGAGAGACAAGGCTTGATCTTGTACACAAGAACGTGGGCATATACCGCTCCATTATCCCGGAGATCGCAAAGAGAAATTTTGAGGGAATCCTTCTTATTGTATCTAATCCGGTAGACATCCTGACCTACACAGCCGTGAAGCTGAGCGGACTGCCGGAAAACCGCGTCATCGGTTCGGGTACAGTGCTCGATTCCGCACGCCTCCGTTCCCGTCTCGGAGAGCATCTGAAGGTCGACAGCCGAAGCGTTCATGCTTTTATCATCGGTGAGCATGGCGACAGCGAGATCGCTGCTTTCAACAGCGCTAATGTATCCGGTGTGCCGCTCTCAGCGTTCTGCGAGATGCGTGGCCATTATCATCACGAGGAGTCACAGGAGAATATCGAGGAGCAGGTCAAGAACAGCGCCTATGAGATCATCTCGAAAAAGCATGCCACCTATTACGGCATAGCGATGTCCGTGCGCCGGATCTGCGAGGCCATTGTTCATGATGAAAAATCCATCCTGCCGATCTCCGTTGTCATGCACGGCGAGTACGGCGTTGAAAATGTTGCGCTTTCCATGCCTTCGATTGTCGGCGCAGACGGCTTTGAACAGCACGTACCGATCCCGCTGTCAAAGGACGAGCAGGAACAGCTTCTCAAATCGGCAGCTACTCTCGGAAAGATAATCGCAGATGAAGGCATCTGACATTTCATCACAGATGAAGGCATCTGAAATTTCATCGCAGAAAATCATGGATTCCATACGGCCGCTTCCTGAGGCAGGGAAGCAGGAGCAATCATCTGCAGAGAGGGCACTTCTGCCCCCGGAGATGGAAGCGGCCGGACTGTCGCTTTTCATGGATGGCGATGCGCTGACGCTCACGGACGGGACAAATACGCTTTGCGGAGATTTTACAAGGATGAAGAAACGTCTCCGCGAGGCAAATCTGCGGCAGGAGCTTCTCGTAAAGGCAGCCCGGATAAAGTCACTGCAGGATGACCGAAAACCCGTGATTCTGGATGCAACGGCGGGATTGGGTGAGGATTCCATGCTCCTGGCCGCAGCCGGTCATCAGGTGGAGCTGTATGAAAGAGATCCCGTGATCGCTGCACTGCTTGCGGATGCGCTCCGCAGGGCAGCAGAAGACCCGGCACTGGCGGAGGCAGCCGGACGGATGCATCTGCACAGCGGGGACAGCGAAGCAGCCATGAGAGAATACGCACGGCGCATGCATCGCGAAACCACTAAGAAATCGGAAATATGTCTGCAAAACAAAGAAGATGTTAAAGCTGAAGAAAAATGCGCTGAGACCCAAAAGCGTGATTCAGATCAGGCAGGAATGAACGGAGACGAATCAGCAGATGCGGAGCTCACAGCAATCGACATCATCTATTTGGATCCGATGTTTCCCGGCCGGCATAAAAGCGGCCTTGTCGGAAAGAAATTTCAACTGTTGCAGCAACTGGAGAGCCCGTGTGCGGACGAGGAAGAACTGATGCAGGCGGCACTTGCAGCGGAACCTGCGAAGATCATCATCAAGCGACCGGTGAAAGGACCGTATCTGGCAGGCAGGAAGCCTTCCTATTCTCTGATGGGAAAGACGGTTCGCTATGACTGTCTGGTGTTTCCGGAAAACCACCATGTGTAAGACAGGAGAATGAAATTATGGTAGAAGATTCTCATAAGACTGACAGTGTTTCGACAGCCGCTGATCCTTCCATGGCTGAAAGCTCTCTGGATGCATTTACCCGGAAATTGTCTGCAAAGACTTCCGTTCCGGGTGGCGGCGGGGCAGCAGCGCTGGCGGGTGCACTGGCTGCGGCGCTCGGTGCCATGACCGGCAACTTCACGATTGGAAAGAAGAAATACAGGGACAACGAGCCGCGCCTGATTCAGATGGGACAGCGAGAGGAAGAGCTTCGCAGGGGGCTGCTGGCGCAGATTGATGCCGATGCGCAGGCGTTTGAGCCGCTCTCCAGAGCCTACGCGATTCCGAAGGATGATCCGACGCGGGACGAAACGCTGGAGAAATGTCTTTATGAAGCTGCGCAGCCGCCCTTCATGATCCTTAAGCTGAGTGCGGAGGCAGCGGAGCTTGCAGCGGAATATGCGGACATCGGCTCCCGGCTGATGCTTTCAGATGCCGGATGTGCGGCGGCGATGGCGGAGGCGGCTATACAGGCAGGCTACCTGAATGTCCTTGCGAATACACGACTGATGAAGAACCGTGACCGTGCGGGGCATATGAACATGGAGGCCGGCAAGATCCTGAACAGCGGTCTCCGGGCAGCACAGCAGACCGTGCACATCGTGACGGAGACTTTCGGGAATTGACTGGAGACAACGGAGGAAGCGAATTTTATCAACCGGGGCCTTAGGGATTATGAAAATGATAATATCAGAGTTCTGACGTATGACGAGATATCTGAAGTATATTCGGAAACGGATTAGAGATTAATAGCCGGATTACGGCACAGACTTGTGCATGATTCAGAAGATGCAGAATCTTGATTTAAATCATGTAAATGTCGCTTGTGCCGGCATAGAATAAGAGATGAAGCCGCGAAAGCGGAAACAGGAATGCAGCGGGAGCAAAGCTCCGGGAGGGAAAAGCAATGGCATACAAATCAGATATTGAGATCGCGCAGGAAACCGTGCCGGTGCGGATCGCAGAGATCGCCGACAAACTTGGGATTCCGGAAGACAGCGTGGATCTGTACGGAAAGTACAAGGCAAAGGTCGATTACAATATTCTGAAAGACATGGCAGATAAGCCGGACGGCAAGCTGATCCTCGTGACGGCGATCACACCTACACCCGCGGGCGAAGGCAAGACGACGACCTCCGTAGGACTTGCTGATGCCATGAACCGTCTCGAATATAAGACGATCGCAGCGCTCCGCGAGCCGTCACTCGGTCCGGTATTCGGTATCAAGGGCGGTGCAGCCGGCGGTGGTTACGCACAGGTCATCCCGATGGAAGACATCAACCTGCATTTCACCGGTGATATCCACGCCATCGGCGCGGCCAACAACCTGCTCGCCGCCATGCTTGACAATCACATCCAGCAGGGCAATGCGCTCGGCATCGACCCGAAGAGCATCACGTGGAAGAGATGCGTGGACATGAATGACCGCCAGCTCCGTCATATCGTGGACGGCCTCGGCGGAAGGATGCAGGGCGTTCCGCGTGAGGACGGTTTTGATATCACCGTGGCCAGTGAGGTCATGGCCGTACTCTGCCTGGCGTCGGATATCGATGATCTGAAGGCACGGCTGGCCCGGATCGTTGTCGGTTATACCTATGACAACAAGCCGGTGACGGCAGCGGATCTGAAGGCACAGGGTGCCATGGCGGCACTGCTGAAGGACGCGCTGAAACCGAACCTGGTCCAGACACTGGAGCACAATCCGGTCTTCATTCACGGCGGCCCCTTTGCCAATATCGCTCACGGCTGCAACTCGATTATGGCGACCAGAATGGCCATGAAGTTCGGCGATTACTGTGTGACAGAGGCAGGCTTTGCCGCGGACCTCGGTGCCGAGAAATTCCTCGATATCAAGTGCCGCGTCAACGGACTGAAGCCGTCTGCTGTCGTCATCGTGGCAACGGTTCGCGCGCTGAAGTATCACGGCGGTGTGCCGAAGAACGAACTGAATGAGGAGAATCTGGAAGCACTGGAAAAAGGCATGCCGAACCTTCTGCAGCATCTGTCCAATATTCAGAACGTATATCATCTGCCTGTTGTCGTCGCCATCAATGCTTTTCCGACAGATACGAAGGCCGAACTCGACCTCGTGGAAGAAGAGTGCCGCGAGCAGGGCGTGAATGTGGCCCTCTCCGAGGTATGGGCGAAAGGCGGCGAGGGAGGCATCGAGCTCGCCAAAGAAGTTGTGAGACTCTGCGGTGAATCTAATGATGATTTTTCCTTCTCCTATGACGTCAATGACAGCATCGAGAAAAAAATAAACGACATCGCCGTCCGCATCTATCACGCGGATGGAGCAGACTTCGCACCGGCAGCGAAGAGATCAATGAAGCAGCTGTCAGAAAACGGTTATGACAAACTGCCGATCTGCATCGCGAAGACACAGTACAGCTTCTCCGACAACGCAAAGCTGATCGGCGCGCCGAAGGGCTTCCGTATCAAGATCCGCGATCTCAAGGTGAGCGCGGGCGCCGGCTTCATCGTGGCCTACGCCGGCGACATCATGACGATGCCGGGACTTCCGAAGGTGCCGGCAGCCGAGAACATCGACGTCGACAGTACAGGCAGGATTACTGGGCTGTTCTGAATACAGTCTATCATTGATAAACCGCACAGGCCATAAAACAGCTTCCGCAGTTTTTCAGATATAATTTACATGGCACGCGTATTTTCAGTTAATGTTAAGGCAGTTCCAAGCCTGTTAAGGTATTGTTAAGAATCATTCAAACCGTGAGGATGTATAATAAAAGAATCGAACAGGGGGATGAGAGACAGAAAACGAACAGGAAGACGGCTGCTGCCTGACCGGATCACGGGACAGGAGAACCGCTGAGGGGACTGCTATGACTGGTGTTGAGATTCTTTGTATCATTCTGACGGCGATCATGGGCGTGTACGGTGCGTATTACGTGGTATTCGGCATCATCGGCCTGCTGCACCGTTACCATAACTTTGCACATTGTGAGAAAAAGCATCACTTCACCGTGCTGGTTCCCGCGAGAAACGAGGAAGCGGTGATCGGTGAATGTGTCGACAGTCTGAAGAAGCAGCATTACCCGAAGAACTGCTACACGATCAACGTCATCTGCGACCACTGTACCGACCGCACGGCGGAGATCGCCAGAAAGCATGGCGCGCAGATCATCATCAATGAGGCGGATACCCATTCCAAGGGAGAAGTGCTTCGGCGCGTCTTTCATCTGACGAAGAAACGGATCCGGACGGACGCCTATATAATTTTTGATGCCGACAATCTGGTGGATCCGGATTACCTGTCACGCATGAACGATGCCTACGGCGAGGGATACCGCGTCGCACAGGGACGCCGCGTGGGCAAAAATATCGGCGACAGCTGGGTGAGCACCTGCTACGAGCTGTTTTTCATCATCCAGAATAATTTCCTGAATCACGCGCGTTTCTGTGTGGGAAAGAGCAGTTACCTGAATGGTACGGGCGTCATGATCTCCAAGGATATCGTCGACAGGGATCTCTTCCTGGGTCGTTCGGTTACGGAAGATATGGAGCTGGAGGCCAACCTCGCCCTGAGCGGTGTCAATATCGCCTATGTGCACGAGGCAGTGACCTATGACGAATACCCGCTGACGGCGGGCACGGCACTGAAACAGCTGCTGCGCTGGTACACCGGACAGATGGAATGTCTGCGGCGGTTCGGCGGTACACTGCTGAAGAATGCGTTTCAGAAGAAGAGCTTTGCGTGTCTGGACAAGTTCCTGTTCTTTATCATGCAGATCGTATCCATGGTATCGCTGGGCGTCCAGATCTTATGCGCCGTCACCGGCGCGCCGGGCATCAATGTAATCCTCGCGGCAATTCCGGCCGCAGTGCTTGCTCTGGCAGCAGCAGTGATCTATCTCGCCGTAACCCTGGCACTCGTATTTGTGCTGCGGCACTTCCGCGGTCAGACAGCAGCACAAAGCCTGCCGGGAGCACTGATGTTCCCTGTATTCATGAACGTATGGATTCCTGTCAGCCTGATGTGGATGTTCGGCGGCGCGAAGAAGTACAGATGGGAGCCCATCCGGCACGTGCGTTCCCTGAACATCGAGGATATGCAGCATGCCGGCAGAGAAGAATCGGCATAATTAAAACATTATAATTATTACAGGATGTTCAGAGATACAGGTACCTCCAACCCGCAAGGCCGCAGACGCCGGTGATCTGTTTTCTATAATGGTTTTATTTTTATGCCCGTGCCGCATGCGCCACTTTCTTAGCCACATACATCGCTTCATCCGCGCTGTTGATCGCCTGCTCAGGCGTCAGCGGCGCTTTTTCTGTACTCTCACCGTATCCCCATGACAGAGACATCCGGAAATCGAAACGGCCGGATGCGTTCAGCTGTTCCATCTCCTGCTCGAGGTCACCCATGAGCTTTTTCGTCTCCTCCAGCGTGCCGAAGTGGCAGGCGATAAATTCATCGCCGCCCCAGCGGCCGTAAAATCCGTTGTCGGAAAAGCGCTTCTTCAGCAGTTCGCCGACCGTGCGGATCAGCTCATCGCCCTTCTCATGTCCCCAGGTATCATTCGTGAGCTTCAGGAAATTGATATCCACAAAGATCATGACAAACTCCGTCCGGCCGGATTTCTTCAGTGCGTCGATCTGGCGGTAGCAGCTGCTTCGGTTGGGCACGCCCGTCATCTGGTCGACGAAGGCGAGCCTTCTCAGATTTGCCTGCTCAACCTTCCAGAGAGAAGCTTCCGCCGTGGTGATATCGCTGTAGATCAGCAGCGAGCCCATCATGAGGAGAACGGAGACAGGGGCGAAAGAATAATACAGAAAATCATACCGGAAGCCGAATCGGTTCTCCAGAGCAAACCGAATGATATCCAGAATGGCAAAGAGAGCCGACAGAAGAAAACCGATATCTACGGTGCGGAGAGCAGTGTCTTTCCGGTGCCTTTGCTCACTGATCAGACACAGCAGAAAAACAACCAGTTCGCCCAGAAAAAGTACCCTGTGAAAACGCATCAGATCTATATAGGTGATGTCGGTGATCAGGAAATTGCAGATCGTGGCAATGGTGAATTCTGCCGGCATGATAACGGCAAAGATTATACAGAGTAAATGCCACGGCTTTCGCCGGATCATATCCTGCATGAACAGAGCGAGCGGTGTCGGAGCCAGGAAAAACATCGTATATTCGATCGTACTGCTCAGATCCTGATTCGGGATGAAAACCGAGAGAAGATCATTGTAGCCGATCAGCCACACGGTGATGCTCATGCCGAACGACGTCATATACAGAAGGTTGGACACATGACGCGTCGCCATCGAGTGAACGATGGCATAACAGAAAAACAGCAGTGACATGGTAAAGATCGCAATATACAGGATCAGAGTATGTGTCTTGTTTGCCATGAAGGCGTACGTGGTCACCGTATCAGGGATGATCTGAAAGTTGGCGATCTGATCGACGGTGTCATTTTCCGACACTCTGGCAGTGATCACGGTCGTCATCCGCATATAGTCATCGGGAAGAGATATCACATAGTTGCGCTGACCGATCAGCCGCGGACGATGATAGTAGTTTTCGGCATACAGGCACTGATTGTCGTTGTAGACATACACCTTGCTGTGGTACAGGGTAAAAACCAGGGCTGCATCAGAAAAAGCCTTAATACCGAGCGGAGGAATTGTCACTGTGAGGATATCACCCGCGTGAAGCGGAGAAAAATTGGGGGTGGTGTAATCCTCTATGCTTCCGTCGGTCCGGTGCACATGGTAAGTGATGTCATCAGAAGAGGACAGATCAATCCTGTCCCAGTTGGCTTCTACACCATACCGGGAACAGACAACAGTTATGATAAGAAGAAAAATACAGATGGAAATCACTGCAACGGCGATGATGTCCTGTATCGTTCTTTTTGCAGCTGATACATTCTGTTGTTTTGCCATTGCCATCTGCCTCCGTTTGTTCATACTGTATCATCCCTGAACTGATGCTCTTTGTCGGCATGCGGTTCATCCGTTGATTGTTCCCAGACCGGGCCTGGCCGGATTGGACGGGCGTGATTTTCCGTTCTGTGCGGTCATAGCCTCAGCGTCTTCCCGTCTGGCATGTACCATGGCCTTGACGGTATACATCTCTTCATCCGCACGGTTGATCGCTTCTTCAGGTGTCAGCGGTTCGGCTGAGGTGCTCACGCCGAAGCCCCAGGATTCCGACATGCTGAAATCGAATTTACCGGAAGCGTTCACCGCGTTGATATCCTCTGAGATCTGGTCCATGATGGCACGGGTCTCGTCTGCCGAGCCGAAATGACAGGCGATGAATTCATCGCCGCCCCAGCGGCCGTAGAAACCGTCGTCGGAAAAATATTTTTTCAGCAGACTGCTCGCTGTGCGGATCAGTTCATCACCCTTTTCGTGTCCCCAGGTGTCATTTGTCAGCTTGAGAAAGTTGATGTCGATAAAGACGAAGACGAAGTCTTTTATTTTTCTGCTCTTCATGAGATCAATCTCACGGTAGCAGGAGCTTCGGTTGGGTGCGCCCGTGAGCTGGTCGATATATGCGAGGCGTTCGAGACTGGTCCGTTCGATCCGGATCAGTGAGTTGCTCGCCAGCCGGGTGCCATAATACAGAAGAATGGATACCATCAGCACAATCAGCGCAATCGGTGTCAGTGAGTTATAGAGGAACGCATACTGTGCGACCCATCGGCTGGCCAGATAGAAGCGCAGAAGTTCTGCAAGGCCGATGCTCATCGCCAGAATGAACCCAATGTGGAGAATATGGCGGTCTGTCCTTCTGCTTCTGATGTCGAGGATGACGCCGGCGATATTGATAATGAAGCAGAAGATCAGAAATGTCCGTACCAGGGGCATGAAATCAACGTAGGTGATATGGTTGTCCGCATAATTCAGCCCGGTGGCTGCGCCGAAGATGATGAACGAGAAGATCGACATCGCCGCAGAGATGATGCGGAAGTGCTTCCCGCTGATTTCCAAAGCCATATATGCCTGCAGAGGAGCGGCCGCGAGGCAGATACCGGCGTATTCGATATTGGCGGCAAAATCACTGTTGTTCAGAAAAGCCATATACAGATTTTCATATCCCATAAACCAGCAGATCATACTGGCACAGAAGAGCGTGATGAAAAACAGGGCTGATATGTGCCGGTTACGGACAGAAACTGTGATCGAGAGACAGATGAGAAACAGATCTCCGATGAGCAGAGACAGGAGGAGAAAGACAACGGGTGTCTTGCCAACCTGCAGGGCATATACACTCTGCGTATCCCTCACGATACGGAGATTGTGGATGATGCTTACGGAACCGCCTTCATCCATGACGGCATGAATGGTGATCGGTCGATCCTGGTAATTGTCAGGAAGAGATACCGTGTAGATCCGCCGTCCGATCAGCCTGCCCTCAGCGGGATCTTCCTGACGGTAAACGACCTCGGATCCGGAAAAAACGCTTACCCGGCAGTGATAAATATCAAAGATCAGAGCGGCTCCGTCAAAGCCGTATTTGCCCAACGGGGGAATCGTGACCGTGAGACGGTCACCCTTGTACATCGCGGGGAAAGTCATCTGATGATATGTCTCCACCCGGCCGTTCGTCCGCGTGATCTGACATGTAATATGCGGGTCTTCTGACAATGCAATGTGCTGGTAAGAGTTATCCACACCTGTAAAAGAGCAGACGACTCCCAGAACCGTAAAAAAAATAATGAGAGAAAGTGCCAGTTCGATGGAGATCTTTCTGATCGAGATATGTATGCTGGCGTCATTCTGATCTTTCATAATAATCACCCGCTTTACACGGCCTGTCTGCTGAAAATCGGCATGATGAAAATCTCCGACGCCCTGCCGCGCCGGAAACTGTCTGCTCTGATGATGAAAAACCCTATAATCCACCACATTATACCACCTGACGGATATGCCCGCGACATGAAAAAATTGTCATCCGTTGCGGATTGTGCGATCGTGGATAAACTGGCCGCCAGGATGAAAATGCCGTGGTACGTGGGCAACAGGGAGGTTCATCTGAAGGCGAATACCATGCCGATCCACATCCCCGTGGATTTCGACACGCCGGAGGATGTGATGGACTTCGTCACCGCCAACGGGTGCAACCTCGTGCAGGGGTATTACTTCTCGAAGCCGCTGCCGGGGGAGGAGTTTCTGCGGTATATTGCGGATTTCAACGGACATGGGGATGCGCAGGCGGGAACGCCAGAGAGATGATTTCCCGGGAGTTAACAGCTTGCTGGCGTCTGTCATGCTGTCCGGCAATTTACAGCTTGCGGAAGCCCTCCCAGATATACAGCATAGTCTCCGTGGGAATGAGCTTGCCGAAGAAACGGTGCAATGTGCAGAGAAGTCCCGGCGTGGAAACTGCGTAGCCGCGGCGGCTGTGACGCATGATGCGCGCGGCAGCTTTGTCGGAGTTGATGGCCAACGCGAAGTTCCGGATCGGGCTGTCTGCCGCCGGATCCGCTGACCCGCTGCGACTCTTCACGTGCTGGGCGGTGGAGATAAATTCCGTATCCTTCATCCAGTAAGGGCAGACCGCAAGAACGGGGATCCTTCTCGGAAACAGTTCCAGACGTAAAGCACGGCTGTAGTTATACAGAAAACGCTTGCTCGCCGCATAGACGGAGAAGTGCTGCAGCGGCTGGAAGGCAGCCGTTGAGCAGATCTCGATGATGCGGTCGCCTTGCTTCATGTACGGTAGCGACACCATCGTCACATCCACGGCCGCCCGGTCGTTCAGATCGATCATCTGGTTATTCTCCTCAACCGTCAGCGTCCGGTAATTGCCGATCTTGCCGAGACCGGCGCAGTTCACCAGTACGCCGACTTCTACGTTGGCTTCCTGCAGTTCTTTCGCCAATGCAGCAGAACTTTCCATGAGCGTGAGATCGAGAGAGAGGATGTGCGAAGGATGATGCAGCTCTGCCGCGAGCGCCTCCAGCTTCTCCTTCCGTCTGGCAATCAGCCAGAATTCATCGATGCCCTTCTCGTTTTTATCCATCTCCAGTGCCAGATTCCGTCCGAGACCACTCGAAGCACCTGTGATCAGCGCAATGCGGCGGGAAGAGGCAGGAGAGGCGGCTTGACTTGCAGTTTTGTCGGCGTCGTCACGTCGCCGGGCGCTGTACAGAATGCGCTCGATAAGGATCAGAATCGCAGCGATAATCGCTCCGTAAACAAAAATCGAACCACAGAAATTCACAAACCAGGAAAAAACTGAATGTACAATCTGCATGATGCTGCCTCCCTGAACAATGAGTTTTTTATAAGAAAACAATCAGAACTGGTGAATCTTGGTAAAATTGATGAAAAATGCCGAAATATTTTTTTAGCCATTTTTTATGATTTATGCTAATATAACACATGTAGATGGTCGATGTATTACATGAAATTGGTAAACAATTATCGAGGCCTGGAACAAAGACGCTGCAGCATCGCAATCAGGTGCGAATGAACAGGCTGCGCGGGCCGAAAAAACAAAATCCAAGGGAGGGTTTCATCCATGCTCAAAAAACTGAAAAAAAATAAAAAGGGCTTCACACTTGCTGAGTTGCTGATCGTAGTAGCAATCATCGGTGTTCTGGTGGCGATCAGCATTCCGATCTTCACATCGCAGCTGGAGAAATCCAGAGAGGCAGTTGACCTGTCTAACATTCGTGCAGCGTATGCAGAATGCTCTGCTGATGTACTGACAAATAGTAATGCAACTGGTTATTACGAAAAAGTTACAGTACAGCAGAAGAAAGATGGATGGGTTTCTTCACCAGAAAAAATCGCAGGCTCCTTGGATATTACAAAGGACAGTGTAGGTAGCAAGCTTGGAGAAACAAATAAAGAAGTTTGTGTGTGTGTAAGCAGTGATGGGGTTTTATCACTTGCAACAACTGCACCTTCCGGATATACAGACGCATCTACTGTTGGAAAGGCAACAACTACTCCATAATGCTATAAGCCTATTAGACAAGGTAAAGCCGAATCCCTCATCCTCGTGATGAGGGATTTTGATTATGAAGAAACCCTCCAGATTGCTCCGGAGGGCTTTAAATCAGGATGGCGAGCCTATCTTTTATTTGAAATAGTATGTCGTCACAGATCCGTTAGAAAGAGTAATACCGATATTATCTTTGTATACGTTCTTTGCAAGGTTAGAATTACCCGTTACGGTCCATGTTGATGGGTCTGTTGTTTCACTTACGGTTGTGGTTGTAGCTGATCCTTTGGTAAATGTTCCAGCGTCCACATCATAGTTGCCTCCGGTAACCGTGTCGTCTTCCAAATATGCCGCAATCGCTGAAGCTTTTGCAGCTCTCGCATTAGCCTGGTTTGTGGCAAGTCTTGCCTTAGCAAGCTGTGCTGTGAAGATCGGAATCGAGATCGCCACCAGAATACCCCTGAGGCATGTATTCGTGACCTGCTCTGCACTATTACGCGCTCCTGTCCATCGCTTGAAACGGCTTTAGACTATTGCGCAGAATGAGGCTATTTTCCGCAGATTCCGGAACCTGCGGGCGTAAATATAAGTTACCTACGATGATGGTCCATCAGCTCATAGGGAGACGACCGGGATGGACCACCTGACCTGCAATTTTCAACGTGCACATTTGAGCGTAATAAGGTCGTTTTCCGCAATTTTAAGAACATGTGGGCGTAATTATGAGAGGGGGAGTGATGTCCAATGAAAAAGAATAAGAAGGGCTTCACCCTTGCAGAACTCCTTATCGTGGTCGCCATCATTGCTGTCCTTGTCGCAATATCCATCCCGATCTTTACCTCACAACTTAGAAAAGCGAGAGTGGCAGTAAATCAGGCAAATGCAAGAGCAGGAGAGGCTGCGGCGTATGCTGCATATCTCGAGGATCCTTCTTACGATATTATTGCGTATGATATACGCTCGGGCAGGGTTAAAAAATCGAAAAGTACTAGCACGACTATAGCGTACGATTTAGATATTCATAGTTATAATTCGGACGCCAATGTTGTTTCCACAGATATTTCAACATGGAATGTAGATACCGATTTGCCTGGAGATAATCAAAATCATAAGTTTGGAGATTATTATTTCTATCGATACATTTATACGTTCGATAAAGATGGAACCATAGAAAAGATTCAGGCGAACGATAACTACAAATCGAAACCATCGGGTCCATATTGACAGCATAAATCCGGTGATGCAGTACAGATCCATATCAAACGAAAGGAGTGATGCTCTATGAAAAAGAATAATAAAGGCTTTACATTAGCGGAGCTCCTGATCGTGGTTGCCATAATCGGAGTACTTGTGGCAATATCCATACCGATCTTTGCAAGACAGAAATTGAAGGCACAGGAAGCTGTCGATAAGGCTAATCTTCGTGCTGCATATGCAGAAGTAATGGCAGCTGCAGCATCCGATCCTGATCATTCCTGGTATGTGCCTGTGAAAATGACGCATAAAGGAAATTACGGAGTGAATAATGCGAGACAATTCTATTTAGTGTCAAGCGATGAGACGATTGCTGGTATTAGTACTGCTGGAATTAATCATCCAAATGAGGAAACAGATAATACTTTATTCGTTGTCCTATATACTTCAGAGCAGGCAAAAAAACTGGCAGAGCACAAAGGAGCATATGGACATTATTATTTTTTACTGTTAGGACGCCAATATCCTGGCGCCAATTCGGATGATGAGCGATGGGTAGAGAATCCAGTGGTAGTAGTAGCACAGGGAGTACCGGATAATACAGGCATTGATTTTGATATTGAGGAAGTAAAGTAAACTTATAGCCATTACTATTTATGGGGGTGACCACAGTTGAAGAAGAAATTGCATAAAGGCTTCACTCTCGCAGAGCTCCTGATCGTGGTTGCCATCATAGCTGTGCTCGTTGCTATCAGCATACCGATCTTTTCCGCTCAGCTCAAGAAAGCCCGCTTAGCAGTGAATCAGGCCAACGCTCGATCTGCCATGTCGGCGGCGATTACATGTTTTCTTGAAACACCGGATAACGTTAAGGAAACGACATCAAAAGACCGCGACCAGCATATGTATTTCAGATATGATACGAAGACGGGACAGTGTACATATGTTGGTTGGGGTGATAAAAGTCCGAATAATAAGAACGGATTTGAATATAAGGATTTTGCTAATGTTGGCTATTCACAAGGCGGAGGAAAAGGAGAGTCTGATATATCTAAGTGGAAGATAGATACCAGATGTAAACTTAGTGGCGGCACAATGTCAAATACAGTCCTCACCGACCGCATTTACCGCTATTGGGATGTTGCCATGCAGGGAGATGGAACTTTCCTTGCAATCGTATGTTTGTGGTAATGAAAGGCAGGTGATCACAGATGAAGGAAAAACAGAATAATAAAGGCTTCACACTGGCAGAATTGCTGATTGTTGTTGCAGTCATAGCTGTTTTGGTTGCGATTTCGATACCTATTTTTAACAAGCAGATTGAAAAATCCCGTGAAGCCCATGACATATACACCATGCGTGCAATTGCAGACTTTGCGGTTGATGCATATTACAGCGGGAAAGTGAATAAAGATCATGCAGAGGAACTTGGCTTGAAATGGTGGGGGACCGGAACTGCGGATCAGCACAATGCGGCTGGTGTTTATGTGCCAAGTACCGGAGGCTTTGTTCTTAGCAGAGATGGAGTAAAACCTTACGGAAAAGGAACAAAAGTGGATGGGGGAACTTCAGTTTCTGTTGGTTCTAATACGAATGGTATGTATAATACTACTCTTGATTATACGAATGCGGTTTGTATGCTTTCAATCTATCCGGAAGGAAACAATCCGCATATTGATATTTATTGGAAATACAATGCCGGTACTAATACAGGGAAATATGTCGGTGGAGAAGGTGGAATGAGTAGTATTCCAAAATATAGCATCCGTATTTCACTTAAATAGCGGCGATTCAAAAATAGCTGTTGATTATTTTGATTTTATGCGCATTTGCTTGGCTAAAACCAGCCAGGTGAATGCGCTTTTTTGCGTTTTAAATGATTATTCTGAAGTGTTTTAAACCGCATAGTTATGTGTTACTGACGCCGTGACCTGTCTCTGAACTGACGGCATCTTTTGTCTCAGTTTTGCCGGACTTCGTGTCACTGAATCCGGTTTATATAAGCGGCGCTCCCCAGTCTTCCGCGATCCGGCTGATGGCTTCCGGCATCTCCGCATTCGGATCAAAGAACGGGATCTGTCTGCGAAGGATACGGTACAGCTGGAAGAACTGTCCCAGGTGCATCCATTCGATGAAGTCTTTCTGGTCCTTCAGTTCTGCCTGAAGTTCGTATGTTTTCTGCTTCTGCTTTTCGAGAAGATCTGTGCTCTTTACCGCACAGAGTTTAAGATACACATACCATTCCCTGCTCCTCTTCGGGATCCGCTGTTCGAGATCCCAGTCCAGCGTTTCGATGGCGTACTGCAGGACATTTGCACTGGGGTCAGGTTCTTTCTTCATGAATGCACCTCCTTCCCCGAGAGCATCTCGTGCTCGACAACGTACTGCACCATGTGATCGTCAATGAGACGCTTTTGCTTTTGAAAAGCATACATCAGGCTTTTCTCACAGATCCGGTTGATCATCCGCATAATCCCGCCGGAGTTCTGAAAGATGACATCCATGGCGCTGTCGGTGAAGATATCTTCCGGCCCCTCCGCATAACGGAGATGGGAATGAATGTATTCTTCCGTTTCCGAACGGTCGAGATGAGGAAGAACGCAGTTCATATCGATCCTCTGTCGGATGGCAGCGTAGCGTTGCAGACGGAGCTTTTCGTCCCAGAGCTCGCTCTGTCCTACAAGGATCAGGGCCATCGGGCTCATGGAATCAAAACGATAGTTCAGGAGGAAGCGGAATTCCTCAAGCGTTTCCTTTTCAAGGAGATGCGCCTCATCCAGTACGCAGACGACTTTCTTGTGCTCCAGCGTCCGGATGATCTCGACCTGCTTCTGCATCTGCCGTTTGGAATCACCGCGATAGAAGCGGGATTCCATCCCGAGCTGGTCGAGCATTCCCTTATAAAGCCAGCGCGGCGTCAGCTTTGAATCCGACAGATACATAAAAATGTACCGGTCGGGAGGAAGCGATTCCGCAAACTTCCGGATCAGCGTCGACTTCCCGCAGCCCGCATCCGCCGTGACGACCGCGAACAGCTGTCGGTCGGCGGCATAACGGAGCCTTCCCAGCGTCTCTGCGACCGCGGGCGGCTCGTACAGCGCATCGGCAGGGACATTCCTTGAGAACGGCGTGTTCTTCATCCCGAAGAAAGACTCATACATGGCCATCCGCCTCCTTCCCGTAGGCTGCGAATGACAGTGCGTCCGCGAGATGTTCCCTGGAATCTTCGTGTTTTTTAGCGGCTGCATCCAGGTAACGCGACGTCTTCGGCTTTTCTTCCTGCATGCTGACGGGAAGCGTCGGATTCCTGTCGCAGAACTCCCCGATCTTCAGTGGGGAAGCTGTAAAAGGATCGGTCCCGGGATAGGATACCGTGACAGTCTCCGGTGCCATCGGATCATAGGCGATCTCCACAGTGGCCCCGATCAGGGAAGGCTTTGTTTCGTACTTTTTTCCGCGGAAGCTGATGCAGGCTCCCTTGTCGACCAGCCGTTTCTCATGATGCTGGAAGGCTCTGGACACAACGTCCGTATCAATAAAAACAAGCGGCCGCGTGTCGCGGTTAAACTCCTGCTGGGGCGTGATCCCTTCGGCGGAGACCGGTGCGCCAAGACTTTCGTAGTACTCACGAATCCCGTCATGCGGCCTCTTCTGGTATTCCTCACAGAGGAAAACGTCCCACAGCCGGTTGAGTTCTTCGAGGGTGGTGACATTCTTCAGCTTTGCTTCCCTGAGAAAGCTGTCCACGACCTGATGGAATTTTTCTATTTTTCCTTTTGACCGGCCAGACTGCAGGGGCGCATGCCGGATCGTGATCCCAAGCCGGCTCAGGGAAATCTTCAGCTGTCTCGAGACGTACTGTGATCCATTGTCAAAGTAGCAGGCGTCCATTCTTCCGTAGTTCGTGATCGCAGTGTGGAGCGTATCCTCAACGATCACGGCATCCTGCCCCGCATAAAACTTCGAGGCAAGGATCAGGCGGGAATGGTCATCAATGACAGAAGAGAGATAGGTTTTTACCTTCGCTCCCTTCTTCCCGATCGGGAGACGCGGTCCGTATTTAATGTCTCCCTGCACGAGCATCATCCGGTGCGGCTTGCAGAACCGTTTGGAGGAACTGTTCCTCGCCTGCGTGTACTGGAGCATCTGCCGACGCCCGTACCCGGCGGCGTACAGGTGGTCCTGCAGGGTGGACCGTCTGAGCACCCCCTCCGGGACTCTTCCCTCGAGTTCGAGAATGCGGATGATCTGGCTGACCGAACGGTTCGGGACCTCTCTTTTCAGGACAATCGCCTGGCTGAGGAGGTCGTCGAAGTTCTCTGGAAGCTTTCCGGCTCCCATGCCGGAGCGATCGACAGTCTTCAGCCCATCGAAACCGGCACTCCGGTAGGCCTTCTCGTACCGGTAGACGGTTCTTGTGCTGATGTCATTCTCCGCAGCGATCTTTTCCCGCAGATTTTTCCTGGCTGCGGCGTCGAGTGAGGCCTCCAGCAACGGGGAGATCATGCGGAACCGGTCGACTGCTTTGGATTCCGTCAGTGTAACAGTGTCTTTAGTCTTATCCATGATCGGATACCTCCTTATGAGAGTATCCTAAACGATGGGCTTTGACAGCAAAAACCAAAGCAGGTGCAAAAGCAGCCTAATAAAAAGGGACCAGAAAGTTCCCAAAGTTATACACGCAGACCAGTGCCCGGCACAGCCAGCCAGAGCCTCTGTTTCTCCACTTTTCAAGGGCGGCGGATGCGAAACCGGCAGGAGGCTCAGTGACCTGTGTTTCCGTAAAGGCGTGGCGGATGCCGCCGTGGATCCTCCCGAGATTCTTCCGGAACCATTTCCGCCAGCGGTACATTGTCTGGGCGGAAGGACCATCCGCGGTGAGCGGATCTTCCTCCGATGTCACTCCGTCCAGGACGTCCTCGATGGCTGTAATTACATAGTGCTTGTTCGGGGAGAGATCCTGTGGAAGCTCAGTGTGGAGCCGGTTACAGTGTCTGCACCAGAGGCGGCGGACCATGCAGTGATAAGTCTTTCCGCCTTCTATGCGGCAGATCCTGCGCCGTCGGTCACGATACTTCAGCAGTCCGCCGCAGAGCGGGCAGTAACAGTTTTTATCTTTTCCCTCAACCGGGAGAACACCATTTGCCGGATTGAATACGATTCGTTTCTCTGATACAATAATCAATGGTTT
>ONKP01000032.1:0-23842 GCA_900318405.1 uncultured Eubacteriales bacterium
CCGTCGATGAAGACAAAATCTTTATCATTGCCGAAGCTGCTTCCGTATGCCTCGACCATTGCGATGATCCAGTCGACAAGAGGCCAGATGCCCAGGGTGAGCCAGCTGAAAAGCAGCTTGCAGACGCCGATTCCAACCTGACCGCGGATAAAACGATCTACGCCGAATCCCCCGAGCAGGAAGCACCATACCCAGACATGCAGATTTTTATCAATGGTAACAACTTTATGGCCGGGGGCTGCATACGGTCCCTGCGGTCCGTACTGGTACTGTCCCTGGTTGTACTGACTTTGCTGGTGCTGATTCTGTGGTCCGTTCTGATATTGTCCCTGATAATATTGCCCCTGCTGGTACTGGTTCTGTGGTCCGTTCTGATATTGTCCCTGATAATATTGCCCCTGCTGGTACTGGTTCTGCGGTCCGTTCTGATACTGCCCCTGGTTGTACTGACTTTGCTGATACTGGTTCTGCGGGCCATTCTGATACTGTCCCTGATAGAATTGTCCCTGCGGTCCGTTCTGTGACTGCCCCTGTGCATACTGGCTCTGCGGTCCGTTCTGTGACTGCCCCTGTGCATACTGGCTCTGCGGCCCGTTCTGTGACTGTTCCTGTGTATACTGGCTCTGTGAACTGTTCTGATTGTACTGATTCTGTGATTGCTGTTCGTTCAATCTGCGGTTTTCTTCTTCCATACTGTAATCAGATGGTGTTCTGTCGGATTCGCTCATCTTTCCCTCTTTCTGACTGCAGATGCAGTCTGGAATCTTCAGTCGGTGCGGTTTCTGAGAAAATAATCGGAACCACCGCCGTTGACTTCTGGTGCCGCAAGTTCTGTAAATCCGGAACTGCATCAGGACCGGAGATACAATTATCATAACACATCTCAAAATCTGTAAATACAGCAAATATTGTAAATGGTAAGTTCGGTGTTCAGTATGTGCGCATTCATGTCCCTCGTCATTCCCGTCTGCCTGTGCTCTGTCGATTCAGAATCTAAAGAGTAATATGCCTGTGCGTTGTGAATATCTGCAGTCTGTATTTGAGAAAACTGCAGCGTTACAGGAACGGCGCAAACAGCCGCAGCACGCCGAAAAATATCTGCTTCAGCAGATGGCCGCTGAGCTCCTCCAGCGTGATCTCGTGAGATTCAGCGAGTGCACTTTCAAAGTCGGTGCGGATCTCAGGTATTTTTTTCGAATCAAACAGGCACACGCCGTCCTCGAAGTGCAGGTAGAGAGAGCGGTAGTCGAGGTTTTGTGTGCCGACGACGGCGACCCGGTCATCGCTGACGAAGGTCTTGCTGTGATCAAAGCCCGGCGTATAGGAAAAAATCCTGACGCCGCCGCGGATCAGCGCACCGTAATAGGTGCGGCCGATGTTATAGACAATGCGCTTGTCGGGTATGCCCGGCGTAATGATGCGCACGTCCACGCCCCGCTGTGCGGCGAGGATCATCGCGTTCAGAATCGTATTATCAATGATCAGATATGGCGTAAAAATATAGCAGTACCGCTTTGCCTGGTTGATGATGTTCAGGTAGATATCTTCGCCCGTCAGACGGCTGTCCAGCGGTGTGTCTGAATATGGTGCAATCCAGCCGTCGTGGTTCTCCTCATGTTCTTCAGTGCATATAGTATCTGCAGGCGTACCGCTTTCCTGTATATCCGGGTCTGACAGTATAGCCTCGGGCGTGGAAGTACTCGACAATGCGGGATCAGACGCCAGCGTGTTATCTGTTGCTGCATCGTCCTCCGCATCCGCCATGAACACACGATAGTCCGGATCCTGGTGCCAGGCTGCGTTCCAGATCGTGAGAAACATGACGGTCATGCTCCATACAGCGTCACCTTTTACGCGTACACAGTTATCCTTCCAGTAGCCGAACCTCATCTT
The DNA here is from genome assembly GCA_900318405.1 of uncultured Eubacteriales bacterium. Lineage (GTDB taxonomy): Bacteria > Bacillota > Clostridia > Lachnospirales > Lachnospiraceae > Bilifractor. The sequence goes on from ONKP01000032.1 coordinate 1,894, forward strand.
CTTATTGACGTATTCGTCGGCAAGGTTCAGCCCGCCCGTAAAAGCGGTGTGTCCGTCGATCACGAGGATCTTGCGGTGGTCGCGGTGCTGCATGACGCCGTTGATGATCGGGTTGACCTTGTTGAATGCCTGCGCGTGAATACCGAGTTTTTCCAGCTTGTCCGCATAGTTGATAGGCACGGCGTTGATGGATCCGAGGTCGTCGTAGATTACCCGGCATTCCACGCCTTCCTGTACTTTTTCCGTGAGAATATCGAGAATCGAGTTCCAGAAGGCGCCCTCCTCGATGATGAAATATTCGATAAAAATAAACCGGCGGGCTTTCTTCAGCTCTTCGAGCATGACCGGCCATGCGTCCTCACCGCAGGGGTAGTAATCAAACTGCCGGTTGCGATAGACGGGCCAGCCGGCGGCTTCGGTGATATACGTGCACTGTCCGGAGAGTTCCGGTGCCTTCTCCAGCATTTCCGTGAGAACGGCCGGGTTCTGTTCATAATAGGAAGCGGCACGATTGCTTTCAATGACAATATTTTTATATGTGCTGCTGGAAAAGTGATCCAGCACATCGAGGAAAAAGTACACGAGAGTGCCGCCGACAGGCACCAGCAGGATCAGGATGATCCAGAAGTTGTCGTAGGACAGGTGCTTGCTGTGGTTCAGGATGTAGACGACGACAATGCCCCCGAGGATCCGGACGGCTGTCTCCGCGAGTTCGGCGTAGGGGTGAAGCCACATGGCGAGGATCCATATCCAGAAAATCTCGAATATGATGAGCAGCAGAAGCGAGCCGAGACGGCTGGTGATAAAGTGAAATAATTTTTTGATCATTTGAGTCCGTAAGCCTGCGTTTGTAAGTCAGTGTCTGTAGGCCTATATGTTCGCAAGTCAGTGTCTGTAGGCCTGTATGTTCGCAAGTCAGTGTGCCACAGGTCCGTAAATCCTGTATACCCTTATTCTAGAGGCGCAGGAAGAAATTTGCAAAACCTTTGTCGGGTTTGACAGGATATACCTGTGCGTAATAAGGTTATATACGGTATGGAAGAAACAGAAAAAATATGAGAATAAGGTTTGGGAAAGGCTTATAACATGGAAAAAACAAAGAATGCCCACGAGGTCGATATGCTGCACGGGCCGATGGGAATGAAGATTTTTCTCTTCGCGCTTCCGCTCGCGCTGGCGAGCATCCTGCAGCAGCTTTTTAACAGCGCCGATCTGGCGGTCGTCGGTCGCTTCGCGAGCTCAGAGGCTCTGGCGGCGGTAGGCGCGAACAGTGCGCCCATCAATCTGATCGTATCGCTGTTCACTGGGCTGTCGCTCGGTGTCAATGTCGTCATCGGCATGCTGATCGGACGGGGACGCCCTGAAAAAATACGTGAGGCTGTCGCCAATCTGTATCTGGTGGGTGTGATCTGCGGTCTGATCCTGTTTCCGACGGGTGAGCTTGTGGCGAGGCCTCTGCTGACCGTCATGGGCACGCCGGATAACGTCATCAATCTGGCGCTGCTTTACCTCAGGATATATTTCTTCGCGACGCCGTTCATCATGATCTATAATTTCGCTTCCGCGATCCTTCGTGCGAAGGGCGATTCGGCGAGGCCGCTGCTGGCACTGGCTGTGTCGGGCGTCATCAATATTTTTCTCAATCTGTTCTTTGTCATCCGCTGCGGGATGACGGTGGACGGCGTGGCGCTCGCAACGGTGATCTCCAATGTGATCAGTGCTTTCATCGTCACGATCTTTCTGATCCGCGAACCGGGGAATTTTCATCTGTCGTTGCGCCATGTAAAGCTGAAAAAAGAGTACCTGGAGACGCTTTTCCGCATCGGCATTCCCGCCGGACTGCAGGGAACCGTGTTCTCCCTGTCCAATGTTGTGATCCAGTCTGCCATCAATTCCTTCGGATCGGCGGCCATCGCCGGCACAACAGCGGGACAGAACTTCGAGTTCATGTGCTACTTTATCGTCAATGCTTTTTCACAGGCGGCTGTGACCTTCACGGCACAGAACTACGGCGCCGGGCAGTATGACCGCTGCAAGAAAGTCTTTGTACTGTCAATGCTGATCGGGGAATCCCTGACGTTTGCCCTGTCACTTGTATTCTGGATCTTCCGCGGTACGCTGATCCAGATCTTCACGACAGATCAGGAGGTTATTGCCTATGCCATGATCCGTATGATGATCGTTTCCACCTGGGAGATCGGCACCGGAACGTATGAGATCCCAGCGGGCTGTCTGCGCGGTATGGGGATCAGTATGGCACCCACGGTTCTCGTCATCTTCGGATCATGTGTGTTTCGGCTGATCTATGTGTCGACGATCTTTGCGGCGCATCATGACTTTCTCATCCTGACGATCGTGTATCCCATTTCCTGGGCGATCACCGGCGTTGCAGTCGAAATCTGCTACTTCGTGATGCGGAGAAAATTGTTCGCCAGAGGCGCAGCGCAGAAATCATAATAATATAATAAGTATACATCTCATCTTTGCCATTTCTTTTCTGACGGGCTTGTCAGTCAGCAAACGGCTTCCGCAGATGACCGGCGAACATTGTGTGTTTTTCGTCGTGAGCGAGCACGCTAGCTGCGGAAGCTGTGTCCATATACAGGTACTGCAGGGAGCCGGTGCGTATGCGCCGGCTCCTTTTGCTGTCTGCGCGGACTGAGGATATCTCCGTTTCTTAACATTTCATTTTTTAACATATCATTTACATACCAGTGCTTTCGGAGTTAACACACAAAAAGGCATCATTATCATCGAAGTAAGTGATGTGACCTGAAATTTTGGAAAACAGGTTTCCAAAGGTAAAAAGGAGAGAACAAAGATGAAATCAAGAAGAGCAGGTTTGGTTCTGGCAGGTATTCTCAGTGCGGCTGTTGTTGCTGCGGGCTGCGGAAGCTCAAGCACATCAACGACTAACAATACTGACACAGCTTCATCAGCTCAGAAGACGGAAGCTGCAGCTACAGAGGCAGCACAGGATACTGCAAGCAGCGCAGCAGCAGACAGCGCAGCAGCTGACAGTGCAGCAGCTGATACCTCAGCTTCTGCTGATGCCAGCGCATCCGGAGATCTGTCCGGTTCTGTCAGCACCGACGGTTCCACTTCCATGGAGAAGGTTATCGGGGTTCTGAGCGAGCAGTTCCAGAATGATAACCCGGGCGTTACTGTTACCTATAACCCGACAGGATCCAGCTCCGGTATCACAGCCGCAAAGGAAGGCAGTGCAGACCTTGGTCTTGCCAGCCGTGATCTGAAGGATGATGAGAAGGACGGCCTGACACAGACAACGATCGCCATCGATGGTATCGCCATCATCGTTAACCCGGCAAACAGCGTAGCAGATCTCAGCATGGATCAGATCGCACAGATCTACACCGGCCAGATTACCAACTGGTCTGACGTCGGCGGTGATGATGCCGAGATCGTCTGCATCGGACGTGAAGCTGGTTCCGGTACGAGAGATGGTTTCGAGACAATCACGGATACCAAGGATGCCTGCAAGCTTTCTCAGGAGCTGACTTCTACCGGTGATGTCATCCAGACCGTTGCCAACAACCCGAATGCCATCGGCTATGCTTCCATGGCAGACCTGAACGATTCCGTGAAGACACTGACCGTTGACGGTGTAGCACCGACAGAGGATACCGTTCTCGACGGATCATACAAGATTCAGAGAAACTTCAACGTGATCACCAATGATTCCGCAACCCTCAGCCCGCAGGCACAGGCATTCTTCGATTACATTACCAGCGCTGATGCGGCAGACCTGATCTCCAAGGCAGGTGCGGTTCCGGTCAATAAGTAATCGCGACGCAGAAAGTATTAAGCCTGACTGCTTCAAAAAGTTCTGACGCAGGACAACATTTTTCCGCTGCAGGTTTCACGGGAAAAGGGATTCCGATGAAAGACGGGAAAACGTTCAGAGCGATGCGTCAGACGCTTTAAACAAAGATATGTCCTGGAGGATATGACTCCGGGACATTTCCATGAAAATTCAAATGCAGCAGCAGACACCGGCAGCAGGACCACCGGGTTGTCATGACACTGCTGTTACGCTCATCAGGTATGGAGAATATGCAAATGGAAGCTGCAAAACGTTTTTCACATCCCGGCGAAAAAATCATGAGCACGATCTTCTTCGTGTGTGGTATGATCGCCATCGCTTTTGTTCTTATTATCACGGTGTTCCTGATCGCATCCGGTGTTCCGGCGATCGGTCAGATCGGCATCGCGGATTTCCTTTTCGGAACGGTATGGAAGTCGACAGCTGCCGATCCGAAATTCGGTATTCTGCCGTTCATTCTGACATCTGTCTATGGTACGCTCGGAGCTATTCTGATCGCTGTGCCGATCGGTCTCCTGTGTGCCATTTATCTCTCGAAATTTGCCGGAAGCAAGGCCGCGGGTCTGATCCGCTCAGCAGTTGAGCTGCTCGCAGGCATTCCTTCCGTTGTCTATGGCCTTGTCGGCATGATCATCATCGTGCCGCTTGTCCGCGAGGCATTTAACCTGCCCGACGGTGCCAACCTTTTCTCAGCAATCATCGTCCTGTCCGTCATGGTTCTTCCGAACGTCATCAGCGTTTCGGAGACAGCGCTCATGGCTGTGCCGAAGGAATACGAGGAAGGCAGCCTGGCACTGGGCGCGACTTACACAGAGACCGTTTTCAAGGTGTCCGTTCACGCGGCACGCAGCGGTATCGCATCTGCTGTCGTTCTCGGCGTCGGCCGTGCGATCGGTGAGGCAATGGCCGTTATGATGGTAGCCGGTAACGTGGCCAATATGCCGGGACTGTTCACCTCGGTCCGCTTCCTGACGACCGCCATCGCCAGTGAGATGTCCTATTCATCCGGACTTCAGCGGCAGGCTCTCTTCTCCATTGCACTTGTGCTGTTCGTCTTCATCATGATCATCACCCTTCTGCTGAACTTCGTCTTCAAGAAGAGGGAGAAATGATCGCACAGAATTTATTCCCGAAAGGAAGAAGATCAGAGGGAAAAATGACCGTGCAGCGGATAACAGATCCGCATGAAATGGACTTGTGCAGACAGGAGATTTAACAGACATGGAAAACGAATCAGAAATACAGGGCGGGAGGCCTCAGGAAATGACAGAACACGCAGCAGAAAATACGGTCACAAGACCGGCTGAACATACAGCAACGGATTACAGACACATATCGATGTCCAGACGCGTGAAGGGCGGCATTGTGAAAGGGCTGATGACAGCTTCCTTTATCATCATTCTCGCTCTTGTTCTGGGACTGATCGGATACATCGCATACCGCGGAATTCCGCATGTTACATGGAAACTTCTTTCCGCTTCACCCAGCGTTCTGAACGATACGATCGGTATTCTTCCGAACATTCTGAATACATTGTATATCGTGTTGATCACGCTGCTCATCGTACTTCCGCTGGGCATCGGCACGGCTGTTTACCTGACTGAATATGCAACGAACGCAAAGACTGTTTCGGTCATTGAATTCGCTGTTGAAACACTGGCAGGTATTCCGTCGATCATCTACGGTCTTGTCGGCATGCTGATTTTTGTACAGGCCATGAACATCGGCACCAGTATTCTTGCCGGTGCCCTGACACTTGTGATCATGACACTTCCTACGATTATCCGTACTACGCAGGAGAGCCTGAAGACGGTTCCGAACAGCTACCGTGAGGGCAGCCTTGCGCTCGGCAGCGGCAAGTGGCACATGATCCGCACCGTAGTTCTTCCGTCCTCGATCGACGGTATTGTGACCGGCTGCATTCTTGCCATCGGACGTATCGTCGGCGAGTCGGCCGCATTGCTTTTTACCGCGGGCATGGCAAACAACATCATGGGCCTCGGCGACGCGTTCCTGCCGAATCACGCAGGATCCACGCTGACGGTTGCGCTGTACATGTATGCGAAGGAAAGAGGAGAGTTTGACGTGGCATTCGCCATCGCGGCGATTCTGCTTGTACTCACGCTGCTGATCAACTTCTCGGCGAAGCTGGTGGCAAAGAGACTGAAGAAGAAAACAGTAGCAAATTAATCTGGTACATAGATAACGGCGAAAGAATCACGCGGCGCCTGTTACAGCCATGCAGGATTATGAACAGTAACGGACCGCGTGGAATTCTGTCGACTGGGAACGCTGTTTACAGCATATGATAAAGGGGATTCACTGGTATGGGTAATATTATCGAGGTCAATAATCTGAACCTGTGGTACGGACAGAAACAGGCTTTGAAGGATATCAACATTGAAATACCGGAGCATGAGATCACAGCACTGATCGGACCGTCCGGCTGTGGCAAGTCCACCTTCATGAAGTGCCTGAACCGCATGAATGATCTGGTAAAGGACTGCAAAATCAAGGGTGAAATAAAGATTGACGGTGTCGATATCTACAAGGATATGGATGTGAATATGCTTCGCAAAAATGTCGGCATGGTTTTTCAGAAAGCCAATCCGTTTCCGATGTCGATCTATGACAATGTTGCCTACGGACCCCGTGTTCACGGCATCAAAAACAAGCGCGCACTGGACGAGATCGTGGAAAAATCTCTGAAGGGAGCAGCCCTTTGGGATGAGTGCAAAGACCGCCTGAAGAGCAACGCGCTGGGGATGTCCGGCGGACAGCAGCAGAGACTCTGCATCGCCCGTGCCATTGCGGTTGAGCCCACCATTCTCCTGATGGATGAGTCGACCTCCGCACTGGATCCTATCTCTACGGCAAAGATTGAGGAGCTCTGCCTCGAACTCAAGAAGCAGTACACCATTGTCATGGTTACACATAACATGCAGCAGGCCAACCGTATTTCGGATAAGACGGCATTTTTCCTGCTTGGCGAGCTGATCGAGTTCGGTCCGACGAAGGATATTTTCCTGAATCCGAAGAATCCGAAGACAGAGGAATACATCACCGGACGTTTCGGCTGATATTTCCGTCACCAGGTATTTCGATACTTTGTTCAGATGATACAGGTGTCATAAGTATGATAACCGGATCGCTACGCGCTACGCGCTCCCGCGATCCTCCCTCAGCTCGGGCTCTCATGTGGCTTCGCCCCAATACGCCCTCGCTGAGGGGGCGTGTCAATAAGTCATTCACCCACTTTTGCACAAGTGCAACGTGGGTGATGACTTTTGACACTGTTATCTTCAGATAAGAGTCTGTGGGTATGTTCATAACGGATTCAGATATGAATCCGTGGCCTGATGTCAGGCGCGTGGAATATTGCGCGCTGGAAGATGAGAGTGGGGAATATATGGCACGTAAAGAATATGATTCAGAATTAAAGAGGATCAATGAAGATGTCCGCGCCATGGGACTTGAAGTGACAGGCGCGATAGACAATACGATCCTTGCTTTTTCTAAAAAAGATACACGGATGGCGAGCCAGGTGATCGCCAATGATATGCGGATTGACCGCATGGAGTCTGATATTGAAGAGGCGTGCATCAGCATTGTCATCAAGCAGCAGCCGGTTGCTTCTGACTGGCGCAAGCTGGCTTCCTATATGCGGATGATCGGTGATCTGGAGAGAATCGCTGACAACTGCAGTGATATCTGCCTCTATATCAAGAAAGTTGAGAACCTGAGAAAAGAGAAGGGCGCCACAATTCCGGCGGTTCCCGATGCTTTTCAGGAGATGTTTTATACCATGCGCGAAATGGTCGGCGATATGATCCGGGCCTTTCTGACATCCGACATCGAGCTTGCGCAGGCGGCTGTTGAAAAGGATGATATCGTAGACCGTGACTTTGAAATTATCATGGAGGAGATTGAGAAGGGCCTGAAGGAAAATACGGATCAGGTGGTTCCCTATGAGTATCTGCTCCTGATCGATAAATATGTGGAGCGTATGGCGGATCACGCCTCGAATATCGCCTCCTGGATCACGTTTATCGTCAATGGCGAGCTGAGAATGCAGTTCACAGACCGCTACAGGAAGGCGTCAGAGGAAGACCGTGAAGGCGCTGTCTGAGCCGAAGAAGATTACTGCGCCGGCAGCAGAGAGACTGTTTGACCGGCGATACGGATCTGGTGACGTGCCGGGGTGAAATACCTGCCGGTCGCACTGAATGACTAATGACACAGAGACTGCAGCTACCTGCACAAGCTGCTGCCTTTTCCTATATTCGTTTTCTCCATACCAGCACCCCGGTGAGAAAGAAAAGATTTCTTTCCCGCCGGGGTGCACTTTTTACGCGAGAAGAGAATGGTTCCGAAGTGATCGAACATGGACGACCATGTATATAACCTGATTGTTACAAGATGTTCATAATGTTAAAATTGAATAAAAGTGTTCAGGCTAACTTCTATCCGGAACTCTCGTTTGATGATTTAACGATGATGCAGGTTACAAAGGATATTATGAAACAACGGCTTCTGAAATCTTTGGACTGTCTTTTGATTGTCTTTTGATACCGTTATTCATTATGGTAGAAATAATTGGTGGGATAAATATTCTATGTTCGAGAGCTATGATCTGGATTCTTTGAGGAAACTTGTCAGGGATCTTGAAGAAGAAAATAATCGTCTCAGGGCACAACTTAGGAAAGCCGGTAGTCAGCCCGTATCGGACATTGTTTCCCCCAAATATACCAGCGTTTCAGAAGAGTTCGACCCTGACCAGGGCGGAAGAATTCTCGACCATTATATTACTAAGGATGACGTAAGACGCTTTGCTGGCAGATTTTGGGGAAGACTGGATGTTTTTGCCAAAAGAGGTAACAATGGCGGTTACTATCCACAATGTGAAAACAGATGGAACAACAAGTGTCCGGTATACAGGCAAGAGTGTAAACGCTGTCCGGAAGATTGCTCTTCACGTAAGTGGGCTCCTCTGACAATTAATAATGTATGGGCACATCTTTTAAATAAAGAGGGTGACAAAACTTATGTTATAGGCGTTTATCCGTTACTTAAAAATGGTAATTGCCGTTTTCTTGTTTTTGATTTTGATGATCATAGGGCAGATACAGATGATACATCGGGGGTCGTGTTACAACAAGAAGTAAATGCGTTGCGATTGATCTGTAAACAAAACAATGTGCCGACGTTGACAGAGAGATCCCGCTCGGGCCACGGTGCACATGTCTGGATTTTTTTCAGCGAAGAAATCGCTGCTGCCAAGGTGCGGAATTTTGCTTCTCTTTTACTGGAGAAGGGTGCTGAATCTGTTAATATACCGGCTTTTCGATACTACGACCGCATGCGCCCGGCACAGGATGTGACAGAAGGACTGGGTGACTGCATAGCACTGCCGCTTCAGGGGCAGGCGTTGCAGGAAGGGAATTCTGCGTTCATTGATGAATCGTGGAATGCTTATCCGGATCAGTGGAAAGAACTCCTGGGTTGTCAGCGAATGGCACTGAAGGATCTTGATGAGCGCATTGCTCTTTGGGAAAAAGAACTACCCCTGTCAGTGCTTGCACCTGAGGGAAAATCGCAACGACCGCGTCCATGGAATCGGCACAATGATTTTTCAAGTTCGGATGTTGCCGGAAAAATGCATATCACGCTGGCAGATGGCATTTACGTGGATGCACTGAATCTGCGGCCTCGCATTCAGAACCAGATACGCTGTCTGGCCGTTTTCAGTAATCCCCAATATTATAAAAATCTTCATATGCATCGGTCAAACTGGGATACACCATCCGCTATTTATATAGGTGAGGATATTAATGGCTATCTTCATATTCCCAGAGGCCTGCTTGATCAGGTAGAGGAACGATGTGAAAACACTCATATTGATTACGAAATAACCGACAAAAGGCAAAATGGACGGCCAATTCGTGTTGATTTCAACGGCGAATTATATCTTCAGCAACAATTGGCTGCTTCACATCTGCTCCAGTACGACAATGGAATTCTGAATGCTGCCACAGCGTTCGGTAAGACAGTCGTTGCCAGCTATCTGATTGCCAGGCGGGGAGTCAGCACATTGATCCTTCTGAACAGCCGTCAGCTGGCTGATCAATGGAAAGCGGAACTGGAAAAATTTCTGATTATCCATGAGGAACCACCTGTCAGAACAACAAAGAGCGGACGCAAGAGACGGTTAAAATCTGTAATTGGCATGCTGATGTCTGGAAAGACGGATACGCTGACTGGAATAATTGATATTGCACTGGTGGGATCAATGTATCACAATGGAAAATTCCATGAGAATCTCACATCGTATGGGATGGTTATCATGGACGAGTGTCATCATGCAGCTTCTGAAACAGCTCAGCAGGTGCTTACCCGTGTCAGAGCCAAGTATGTTTACGGTGTTTCCGCGACGCCGATCCGGGCAGACCACCTTGAAAAAATTAATTACTGGCTGCTTGGTCCGGTGCGTCATTCTTTTAGTGCCAGAGAGCGTGCCCTGCAGCAGGGTATTGATCATCTGGTGAAAGTGCGCTTTGCAAGGACGGCTGCGCCTGATGCAGAGAATATGGGATATATGGATGCGTGTGAGATCATTCGTCACGATACAGAACGGAATCAAATGGTTATCAAAGATGCACGTGATTGTCTGGAAGAGGGAAGAACGCCTGTCATTCTTACAAAATTCAAGAACCAGGCAAAGGAACTGTATGATGGCCTAAAAGGAGTCGCGCAGCATGTGTTTCTGTTGTATGGAGATCAGCCGGAGAAAGAGAACAGAGCCGTCGTAGCTGAATTAAAAAATGTGCCACCAGAGGAAACGATGTTGATTGTAGCCACTGCACAGAAAATAGGGGAAGGATTTGACTGTCCGCGTCTGGATACGCTCCTTCTGGTTTCGCCGGTTTCTGATCCTGGACGTCTGACGCAGTATGTAGGACGACTGAATCGTGATTATACGACAAAAACAGATGCAGTTGTTTATGATTATGTAGATATCAATTTTCCGGTATTCGAGAGGATGTACCATAAGCGGTTGAAAACTTATAAGAAAATTGGCTATGGTGATGTTTCCGATGTCAAAGAAAAACAGAGTGCAGGAGCAATTTTTGACAGCAGTAATTATCTTGCTGTATTGGAACGAGACATCTCGGAGGCGGATGAGGAACTGATTATTTCAAGCCCTGAACTGACAACTGATAAGGTTGACCGTCTCATCTATCTGTTAAAGCTACAGGAAATGAGGCCGTTGCAGTGTATTGTTGTTACCGATAATCCTGATTGTTCCGTAGCAGGGAGCAGTGATTATTATTATGAGCTGATCCGTTGCATGCAGGATGCAGGTATAAAAGTCATATGTTCCGATACGGATCCGAGATGCTTCGTGATTCTCGATCGTCGGATCGTCTGGTATGGAAATATGAATTTTCTCGGCAAAGAGGACTATAGCGATAATCTGATCAGGGAAAAAGATCAGACAGCAGTGAATGATCTACTTGAGATGACGTTCGGAAAAGGTGCTGTTGCTGACAAGGAATTGTATAAGATGCCATTGAGAGGTAAGGGTTAACAGTCTATTGCTATCATCGGGTTGTAACCTCATCCGGTAGATAAAAAGAATAATGGTTATGCGAAAGTGGTACTTTCAGAGCTGTCTCCATTCAAATGACCGTCTTTGCCCTTGTTGTATACACTTGAACGTAAGTACACTGCGGGCGTGGCAACACTTTGGCAACAATAAATCGGATAGTCCATAGAAACAGGCTAATACAGATAACGGAGATACGACAGTTCATAAAACATAGCATAAAAGTTTAGGAGCTACGTAAACAGGATCCAACTTGAATGACAATTTGTGAAATAGATGCAATATATGAAAAAAGCAGTGGTTTTATGCAGTCACTGTTTTTTTGATTGTATTTCAGGAATAATTTCAATTCTGCGCGGTGACAGATGCGTCGACTGATATTATCGATGTTAAGACAAGGTTAGGTGTTCACTTCTGTAAGGCAATGCGGAATGTCATCAAGAAGAAATTTATCTTGCCATTTATTCTGCCAAACCCATTGATTTATTACGACATTCATGGCACAATTTTTTTAATATATAACTGAGCAGGAGTTACTATGCGGCGGGAAGATGAATGGAATGAATTTAAAAAGACAACTGGAGAATTGAATGAAGCAATGATCTCCATATCAGCAATGCTTAATAAGCATCAGAGTGGAAAAGTTTATTTTGGATTAAAAAATGATGGCACTCCATTTCCGTTTACCATTAATGATTCCACGTTGAGAGATGTATCCAGAAAGATATTTGAAGCCATAAAACCTCAGATTGTTCCGGTGATAAAAATTGAAACCATTAGTGATGTGGAAGTCATTACTGTCGATTTCAAAGGCGATGACCTTCCTTATTCGGCCTTTGGCAAATATTATATTCGTACCGCTGATGAGGATCGGGAACTGTCTCCAGCAGAACTTCGTCGTATTATGATCGGCCAGGAATATCAGGAAAACTGGGAAAACAAAACTTCGAAGCAAACCATAGAGGACGTTGACGACAAGACATTGAAGTCTTTTTATTATTCAGCGGTATCTTGTGGCCGGATGCCTGATATAGGATTCGATAAAAAAACGCTTCTGGAGCAGCTTGGGGTATTAAATGGCGAGTATCTAACGAACGCCGGTGTGTGCCTGTTTTCGGGCAGACATCCGATCACGTTAAAAATGGCGGTTTTTGCTACGGAACATAAAACGACATTCCTTGATATAGCACGTGAAGAAGGTAATATTTTTGAATTAATTGAAGCGGCAGTGTCCTATATTATTAAAAATATGCGCTGGCGGGTTAAAATGAACGATGATGGAATTCATCGGGTAGAGATCCCGGAGGTGCCTGTAGAAGCAATCCGGGAGGCTGTAATTAATAGTTTTGCGCATGCGCGTTATGATATACCTATACAGCATGAGATTGATATTTTTTCAGACAGAATATCAATCACTAATCCCGGATCGTTTGCAAACGACTTCAAGCCGACAGATTATGTCACCAGAGATATTCGTTCTTATTTGAGAAATGAGGTAATAGCCAATACTCTATATCGATGTAAGGACGTCGAGACATTTGGCTCTGGCATCAGAAAAATTTATACGCTTTGCGGAGCTGAACATATAAATGTATCTTATATTAATGAGGAAACTTCATTTACCATGGAGTTTTCTCGTCAGGATAGAAATGTTATATCGCCAGATGGCGAGATAAATGGCATAATAAATGGCGAGATAAAGGACGGCATAAGCGACGCCGAAATTGGCTTACTTTCTATTGTTAAAGAGAATCCTCATGCGACAAACTCAGAATTAGCAGAAATTACAGGGAAATCCCCCAGAACAATTTCGAGACTTATAGCTTTATTAAAGCGAAAGGGACTGATAGAAAGGGTTGGATCAAATAAGAAAGGATATTGGAAGACGTGAATTGAAAGAGTAAATTCTAGTGCAGAAGTTATTAGATAAAAGATGTTGCAGCGTTCAATGCGCAGTATCCGGGTCTGATAGTGAAGCGTATGTTAGCTTTTTATGATCGCTTCCTGAATAGTGAGTGGCGGAAAACAAACAAATACAACGAAATAAGGATGCAAAGGTGCAGAACGCAGGGGAAATATGGACGTAAAAAATTCAGAAATGCCACAGAGTGAAAAAAGAGAAGAGAGACTCCTGCGTTTTTCGTTTATCTGCAGTCTGCTGTTTACCGTAACGGAGATCGCGATGGCAGTGGTGCTGCATTCTTATTCCATTCTGATGGACGGTGTTTTTGACGTGGCAGATCTGATCCTGCTCGGACCGTTCCTTGTTCTGGTACCACTTCTGTACAAGCCGGTGACCGAACGCCGTCCGTACGGGTATGCGCAGGTCGAGTCGCTGTTCCTGATTATCAAATACGGTGCTCTTCTGGCCGTGATTATTGTAATGATATATCAGAATATCCGGCAGATTCTTGCGGGTGGACATGTCGTCTCGTTCAACAGCGTCGGTACCTACGAGATGATCATAGGCCTGCTGTGCGTGGCTGTATTTCTGATTCTCAGGAAGAAAAGCGGACCGCAGATAACGCCGACGATTCAGGCAGAGCTTTTTCTCTGGAAACAGGATATCGCGGGAAGTCTCGGCGTCTCCGCTGCGTTTTTCTCCGAGGCACTGCTGCGCCATACGCCGGCGCGCGTGATCCTGCCGTACATTGACTCAGTTGTCGCAATCGTGATGGCTCTTTTTCTGATCCGTGAGCCCATCAGGTCGCTGATGGATGGTTTTCGGAATCTGGTGCTTTTTGCGCCAGATGCGGAGACCATGGACCATATTCGTTCAATTGTGGACAGAGCGCTGGAGAAACATCCGTATGCCTGTTCATTTCTTGATGTGATCCAGACGGGCCGGAAGATCTGGGTAGAGGTGTATATCGCACCTGACAAGGTGACGGATACAATCGACCTCCGGAGCTGGGCTGCAGTTCGCTCGCATATAGAGATGGAGCTGCGGGATGAATTCCAGCAGGTCTATGTGGAGATGATTCCGGATATTCCTGATTACCTGCAGAAAAATCTGTCGGCGCTTGAAGAAGAGAAGACCTCGTCATCTGACAACGGCAATGATGCTGTTCATTAGTGAATGTATACTATAGGCGGCCCTGCGCACCCTTTCAGGTGTGTAAGGCCGCCCTGCATATGACGGATTTATACAGATTACTTCCGGGTCTCGCCGCTTTCCATGCTGCGTTTATTCATATACATGATGGCATCGGCGCGTTCGTAGAGCGCTTCACTGGATTCACCGGGCAGGCGGCAGGCTATTCCATAAGCAAAATCCATTGGAAAATCTCCAAATGCAGGATCGCATTTCTCCATACGGCTCAGCTTTTCCAGGGCTTCCTTCAGCCGGTCGGTATCGTGTTCAGAGCTCAGATGGGATGTCAGACAGAATTCATCGCCACCGACACGGTAAAGCTTCCCGTAGGAGGACAACTGTTTCTGTGCCGTCTGCGCAAAGGCGCGGAGATACTGATCGCCGGTCTTGTGACCGCTTTCATCGTTGAAATGCTTCAGGTGGTTCAGGTCAAAGGATACAAGAACCGTTGCCGATTTTCTTTTTTCGCGGAAATAGTTCAGCGTGAAGGCGTTCCGGTTCGGGATGCCTGTCACCTGATCCGTCTTGTTGAATACGCGCACGAGTGTCAGGTAGAGCAGCAGATAGACGATGGAAAAGCATTCCCAGACAGCGACGACATCTATAAGGATGGTAAAAAAGATCATGACCCTGTTCTCAAAATCATTGTCATAGGTCATCAGAAAATCGTGTGTGAGAATGAAACCGAGCAGAATGATCGTGCCGAGATAGACCCATCCTGTGCTGGGGGTGTTAATCATATACAGATTCTGATCAGTACTTGAATATATGGGTATCCAGATATTTAGTATATCCAGTGATAGAAGGCCTGTATTGGCTGCCAGCGCGATGCTGTCCCCCAGATCCCAGTGATCTCTGTGATACATCAGCAGGAAAAAGAAGGTTACAGGAAGACAGAGGAATTCCAGACTGGATATTGTGTTCAGCAACTGTCGGGTGGACTCTGTTATATCGCCGAATGAATAGAAATATTCCCAGATATGATCGAGGATCAGCGTAACAAACAGTGTAATGCCGATATTGCGGAACAGACGGACCGCTTTCGGATCCAGGGCGGGATTTGTATATATTCTGATCCACACGAAAATGACAATAGCTGCGCTGATCAAACTCATACCGGAAACCCTATGTCCGTGTGTGATTTCAGGATAAACCTGGTGACAGCGCATGTTGGGGTCCGGGATTCCTTTCCGTTTCTGTTTGTTGCCAATTCAATGTCACAGCATACCATAGATTTTCCGTAAGTGATACGTTTTCGGATAAATTTTTCCTGCTGTTAACAGTTCAGGATATCAAAATTTTCTGACGAGAAGATTTCTGAATACGAAAAAGCAATCTGGCTGGTACAAGCAATAAATAATGGATGGACAATTTTCCGGAAGTTCATGTGTTGACATCAGACCGCTTATAGTGTATATATGTTATATAAACAGTTAAAACAGCTGAACCGCTGTGCAGGAGGTTGCAATGATATTACTGAAAAATTCAGGAGAGCCGATCTATCAGCAGATCGCGGATCAGTTCCGGCAGGATATTCTGACAGGACGACTGAAGGAAGGGGATTATCTCCCTTCGATCCGGGGACTGGCGAGTGATCTGAAGATTTCGGTGATCACCACCATGAAAGCGTATGAGATGCTGGCTTCTGAGGGACTGGTGACGGCTGTACAGGGAAAAGGGTATTACGTCAATGCACAGGATCAGGACATGCTGAAGGAGCAGCATCTCCGGAAGACCGAGGCGGCGCTCACGGAGGCCATTGAGGCGGCGGAGATCGCCGGCCTCAGTGAGGACGAGCTGAAGGACATGCTGGATTCACTGATCCGGCTGAAGCGGGAGAAGATATGAGCCGGCACTTGAACCTTACAAACAGGGCAACAGAAAACAGCGTAACAGAGGAGATGAATGCGATGAACAACGCACTGACGGCGGAAAACCTGCGCATGCAGTATAAGCACTTTTTACTCGATATTCCGGAACTCAGGATCCCGAAGGGCTTTGTCACGGCGCTGATCGGAGAAAACGGCGCGGGCAAGACGACGCTGCTTCGGATCCTCGCCGGCGTGATACTGAACTATAAGGGAAAAGTTACCTATTTTGATGAGAAGCTGTCCATGGACGACAGCAGCGTGCGCGGTCGGATCGGCTACACGGCGCCCGGCAATTACTTCCTCCCGAACTGGACGGGAGAAAACATACGGGATATCTCGCCTGCTCTCTATCCGGGCTTCGATGCGGCGCGCTTTGATGAATTCATCCGGGAGATGGCCATGGAGGGTTTCCACAACAGGTGTGCGGATATGTCGGAGGGCAACCGGATGAAACTGGAGTTGGCTGCCGTGCTGGCGAGAAATACAGACCTGCTGCTTCTGGATGAACCGGCGTCGCCGCTGGATCCGCTCATGCGCGAGAAACTCTGCGATCTGCTGCGTGCGTATATCGCAGAGGGCAACGGCGAGAAGACGGTCCTGCTTTCCTCACACAATGTTGCGGACATGGAGAGCACGACGGATTACTGCATTTTCATGGCGCAGGGAAAGATCGTGGAACAGGGCTTCGTCGAGGACCTGAAAGAAAAATATATCCTGCTGACCGGTCCGGCATCTCTCATGAAGAAGCTGCAGGATATGTTTGTCAGCTGCTCCGGCGGAAGCAACGAGTTCAGTGCGCTGGCGGAAAGGGAAAAACTGGAGCAGATCCGGTCGGCAGCTGCGGCGGACGATACGATCGTGGCGGAGCGCCCGACGCTGCAGCAGATCTCCGTGGGCATTTTGCGCAGATATTCCAGGATATCGTGAGGTGGCATCATGCTGAGAGATTATTATCATTTCTGCCCGCGCAGTTACCGGATACTTGCATGGCTGCTGATACCGCTTGCTGCAGTAATCCTCGGATGTCTTTCGGGCTATGCGCTGCCGGATCTCTCCGGAGGCTGGACGGTGGATACTTTTACTGATACATTTACAAGACTTTTTCTGATTACCCTCCCGACTGGCGTCCTGGAAGTATTTGCCGGTGGAAAAATGTTCAACGGCTTCGGTATTTTTCATGACGGTGAGCCCGGCTTTCTGGCTGCTTCTGCTTCGGACAGATGGCACCGGCTGTTCCGGCATGTACTGGTGGTCGATGCCATCAGGCGTTTTCTGGTAAATCTGGTCGCCTGGAGTCTTGCCGTGGGGATCAATAATGCAATGGCAGAGCTGGGATTCGCGGAAGCTGCAGGTGCATCCGGCGGAACCGGTCAGACATTTTTCTTTGTCTGCACGGCATCGCTTGTGGTATGTGTGGCAGGGCTGTTCAGCTCCGTGGCTGTCAGAGGTTTCGGTATGTTTGGACTTATGGTAATGATCATGGCGCTCCTGCAGTCTGTGGCACTTCTTCTGATCCTCATAGCCGGGATCAGCGGAAATACGGTGCTGTTGCTGCTGCCGGCTGCCGCAGGTCTGATCACTTATTTTCGGAAGGCTTATCGGGCCGGGACGGCTTTGCGTGACCCGATCGAAACAAAGAAAGGGAAGAATTAATGAAAAAACTGTTGGGCTCTCTGTACATTCCGAAGGATATCTGGATGCTTGTCATTCTTTCAGCGGCGATGATCGCCATGGATGTCACCATGTACCATACGTTTTTTATATCCATGCTTGTGATCGCTCTGATGCCATTGTCAATCCTTGCCTATTATCTGCTGGCCGGCTGTGTCGATTTTGTCAGTGTATCGCCGGTCTATGCGGAATTCGTCCGAAAAAAATATCCGAAGTGGGCCACAGTCACGATGCTGGCAGATTATGCGGTCATTGCCCTGCTGAGTCTCCTGATCCAGCGTCTGAATCTGCCTTCTTTTTCCGTGCAGAACGGAATGCTGGTCGTTGCGGCGCTGGTGGCAGGTACCTACAGTGTATTCTGTCCTGTGATGTATCGGACAAAAATAACCGGCTTCATCATATATTTCCTCTGGATCGTGTTCTTCAGCGGGTCCTGTGGTTTTATCAGCGTCGTGGTGAATGACAATACGAATCCGGGGGTATTCGAAGAACTGATGAACAGGATCAATGGGAGCTTCCTGATTTCGTTTCTCCTCGGACTGGCCGTGATCGCGGCATGCTGCGCACTCAGTTTTGTGACAGTCTGTCTGACACGAAACTTTTCCGGAGAAAGTCACCTGTCCAGGAATTATCTGGTCCGGGCGGAAAAAGCGAAGGCTCCGAAGGTGAAAGCACGATGAGTATCTGTCTCAATTTGCATGACGGATTTTGACAACAGCCACGTTGCTCTGTAATATAGGGAAAAATGACGAAAACAGCCTGTACAGCTGGAAAGGAATGGCTTTCCTTCATGGAAAACAACAATGTGAAGAAAAAGAAGAAAAAAAGTGTTGGTCTGATCATACTGGCTATTGTCGCCATTGTGATCGTCGGTCTTGTGGCGACGGGTATTGCCGGTGCACGTGAAGCGATGAAAGCGCTTTCTGCGATGAATATTCAGAGCTATACGGTTGCCAGCGGAACGGTGGAAAAAACCGTGTCGGGCAGCGGGCAGATCGAGGCGGCCGATACGGAGGACGTAACGGCTCCTGTCGGCGTGAAGGTGGATAAGGTTCTTGTCTCCACCGGGGATAGCGTAACCAAAGGCCAGAAGCTGGCAGAAATCAATGCGGATTCGATCACCGACTGCCTTGTCGGGATCGAGAGCAGTCTGAAGTCCATCAGTGATCAGCTGGATGCGGACTCGAAAAAGAAGGCTGATGATGAGGATAAGCTGACAGACCTGCAGAAGGAACAGCTGAACAACGAATCGGATGAACTGAAAAAAGCGCAGACGGAACTGAATGCGCTGAAGAGCAATCCGTACATCACGGCTTCTACAGACGGCATTATCGGCGATGTTAATATTACAGAAGGAAGCTCGATCTCACAGATGTCGGGAAGCTCTTCTTCATCGATTTCCTCACTCGGTGAGGATGCTTCTTCTTATCTGTCCGGCGCCATGGGCTCTGTATCATCGACGACAGTAAGCGGACCTGCAACCGGCACAACGGCGGATGTGGTCACGATGGTTCCGGTCTCAGAAGCAAAGGCTGGTGCATCTGCAACCACTTCAGCACCGGTCACAACGGCCGAAATGTCTGCCAATATCATGGCACCTGGGGTGAAAGCGAATACGGCCACACTGACTGCGGCATCTGATACGAAAAATGGTGGTACAACGTACCTTCTCGGAGATGCAGATGACAGCAGTACAACGATCAGTAATGGATCAGCAGGCGCTGACAGTGCATCGGGTGGCAGCGGAACTGCGGATAGCAGCAGTACAGCGAATAACAATGCGGCAGACAGCAGCAGTACGTCAGGCAGCAACAGTACAGCAGACAGCAGCAGTACATCAGGCGGCAACGGTGCGTCAGACGGTACCACCGATCGTGGAGACAGCACGGCACAGCAGAAGGTAACCTCCTGGGATGTGCTCACCTCGCGCATGACGGCGCCGGCAGCGGGTGCTGCTCCAGTGACAGCGGCGCAGCTTTTTGCCGATGTGGACGGGAAAACCTTTGCTGAAGCATGTCATTATACCGGAACGATCGGATGGATCGAGATTCCTGCCGACAGCTCGCAGGGCAGTAACCAGGGAACATCGTCACAGGGAAACCAGACACAGGATGCTCAGACGCAGGGCACACAGTCACAGTCACAGGATGCCAAGACGCAGAGCACTAACACGCAGACACAGACGCAGGGATCGCAGACAAAGAATACGCAGGCAGGAACGCAGGCTCAGAACACACAGCCCGGCTTTGCAACGTTCAGCGACGGAAGGCTCTACACAGCAGTCATCACGCTTTCTGCGGCGGACGGCTACGTTTTTTCGTCCGACAGTGAGCCGTCCCCTTCGGCGTTTGACGGAGCACTGACATCGCTGGTGAGGACAGAAATTTCCGGTGACGGCAGGGCCATGACGATACTGGTACCTTACGTGCTCACGCCGGAAAATACCCTTGCTGACACCCTTGAAAAGCTTACACAGCAGGAGCAGCAGGCAGTGACGGCACTGCAGCAGCTCATCTCACAGGGATTGTCCGGACTGAGCGGCCTGTCAGGCCTGAATGCGCTCTCCGATCTTTCAAAACTTTCCGGCCTTAACGGAGCAAATGCGGGTGGCCTTCTGAACGGCCTGAGTGGCCTGAACGGGGCCTCCGCCTATGGCCTGTCTGCGGCTGACGCGCTTTCGGGCGCGGCCGGCAACGCGAATGTTTCCTACAGCCCGTATGAGAGCATTGCTTTTACCGTCAGAAAGACGGACCGCATGAAGGTGCAGGTCAGCATCGATGAGCAGGATATTCTTCTTCTGTCAAAAGGGCAGAAGGCTGATGTGACGCTGGATGCGCTGGAGGGACAGACTTTCGAGGGCACGGTCACGGAAATCGGGGCAGATGCGGAGACAGGCAGCGGAAGTGCCAAGTACCCTGTCACAATCGAAATTGACAGCGCGGACGACATGAAGTTCGGCATGTCCGCGGAAGTGACGGTAAAGGTCGGCGAGGCTGCGGATGTCCTGGTGATTCCGATGGATGCTCTTCAGCAGGAGGGCGAGACCACCTTCGTGTATACGGAGGAGGCAGACGACGGAACCCTCGGCGGAAAGAAAAATGTAGAAACCGGCCTCTCGGACGGCGAGAATGTCGAGATTACCAGTGGGCTGTCAGACGGAGACACGATCTACTATCAGAAGGCGGACAGCAGCAATACCTTCTCGTCGCCGTTCATGGATGAGAGTACATCCTCCTCATCTTCTTCATCTTCATGATCACCAGGCATCGGGATGTGAACCGTTATCCCTGATCAAGCAGGGGATGTGAACCGTTATCCTTCATCAGAAATGGGGATGTAAACTGTCATCATGTGGGTAAAGGCGAGGACATGATCGTATTTGACAATGTATCCAAGATATACCGCATGGGCGATGAGACGCTGTACGCGCTCGACCATGTGAGTCTGCATATTTACAAAAATGAATTTGTCAGCGTCATCGGTCCTTCCGGCAGCGGCAAATCGACGCTCATGAACATCATGGGCTGCCTTGATACGGCGGATGAGGGCACGTATCTGCTCGGCGGTCTGCCGATCGAGTCGTACTCGGAGGATCAGCTGGCAAAAATACGAAACCGGAAGATCGGCTTTATTTTTCAGAGCTTCAATCTGATCGGCGACCTGAACGCAGAGGAGAACGTCGAGCTCCCGCTGATCTATCAGGGACTGCCGCTGAAGGAAAGACGGGAGCGCGTCAAAAATGCGCTGGACAAGGTCGGACTCTACAACCGCCGCACGCACCGCCCGAACCAGCTGTCCGGCGGACAGCAGCAGAGGGTGGCCATCGCCAGGGCCATGGCGTCGGAGCCGGATATTTTTCTGGC
>ONKP01000032.1:23892-25515 GCA_900318405.1 uncultured Eubacteriales bacterium
CACGATGAGGGCGTGGCGGCGCAGGCGGAGCGCAGCATCCGGATCAAGGACGGGCGTGTCGAGGATGCCACAACGTCAGATCCTTACGGCGATGACAGGACGGATTCAGAAAATGAAATGTCAAAACCTCACAGCAATACTGGGGAAGAAGCAGGGGACGGCATGTCGAACCCTCACGGTGATGCTGATGCAGAAACAGGGAGCGCAATGCCGAATCCTCACAGTGATGACAGAAAAGCAGGCGTCTCAGTGACCGCAAATACGGCAGATGCCACGGCGTCGGGGAAAGCTGCAGAGGCGGAGGTTAGCAGATGATATTACAGTCGGTGAAAATGGCATGGAAATCGATCACCTCGCACAAGATGCGGTCTTTCCTCACCATGCTGGGAATCATCATTGGTATTTTTGCCCTGGTGGTGCTGGTGTCGCTGGTCGACGGCGCGTCTTCGACGATCACGGATTCGGTCAATTCCATGGGTACCAATATGATCTCCGTTTCGGTGGCTGATGATCACAGCCGGCCGATCAAGATGGAAGACCTGCAGGAGATCAGAGATCTGAGCACGGTTGATGAGGTGGCTCCGTCTGTGACCGCACAGATCACGGCGACCGGTGCGCACGGCAGTGAGACGTGGTCATCAATGCCGCGCTGGCGACGGATGTGATGGGCCGGACGGACGTGACAGGCGAGACGATCAGGCTCAACGGCAGAAATTTCCTGATCGTCGGTGTGCTCAGGAAGAATGACAGCGATTCCATGATGAGCGCATTTACCGGTCAGTATGCGGCCTATGTGCCATTTCCTTCCCTGGTGCGCCTCTCCAGCATGCTTTCCTATGATGTTACATCGTTCGAGCTTTCGGCCGCGGGAGATGACACCAAGGCGGCACAGTCAGACATCGAGGATTACCTGCTGGCGCGCTTTGACAATGATGACAAGGCATACACGCTTTTCAACAT
Source organism: uncultured Eubacteriales bacterium (assembly GCA_900318405.1). Taxonomy (GTDB): domain Bacteria; phylum Bacillota; class Clostridia; order Lachnospirales; family Lachnospiraceae; genus Bilifractor. The sequence goes on from ONKP01000032.1 coordinate 24,853, forward strand.
GTCACAGGTGGCAGATACCATGAATACGGTCATGAGCACGCTCTCCCTGCTGCTCGGCGGCATTGCGGCGATCTCGCTGCTTGTGGGCGGTATCGGCATCATGAACATCATGCTGGTATCCGTCTCCGAGAGGACCCGTGAGATCGGCATCCGCAAGGCCATCGGCGCGAGCCGGAAGACGATCATGCTGCAGTTTCTGATCGAGTCGCTGATGCTGAGCCTCTTCGGCTGCGCACTTGGCATCCTGCTCTCATGGATGGGCATCCGCGTCATCGATGTGATCGGAAAAGTAAATTACGGGCTTTCCGGCAGGATTGTGCTGGTCGCGATTGTTTTTTCCACGGCAGTCGGCCTGATCTTCGGCCTGTATCCCGCGAACAAGGCGGCACGGAAGAAGCCGATCGACGCGCTGCGGACGGAGTGATGAAAGAAGGCAGAAAGTATGGGTGAGAAGGAACCTGCGGCGCGCAGCGCCCGCACGACAGACAGAAAGAAAACGGTGAGGTACACGATGGTATTCGTGTGCCTCATTCTTGCGTTTCTGCTGATTTTTGTCATGAACGTCGTCATCGGCAGCGTGAACATTCCGCTTGGACAGGTGGGAAAAATCATCTTCGGCGGCGCGGGAAGCGACGGCGAGAGGAATATCGTCATGCAGATCCG